>JALHJD010000064.1 GCA_022837185.1 Desulfobacteraceae bacterium | reverse complement strand
TTGACTGCCAGCTGACGGTTGGCCGCCGGCTTGAAGCTGGGGATGCATCGGTAGGTGAATTTCATGAACCCCAACAACAATGTTTGGCTGCGCGTTGGGGTTCGCAGGCTCACCGCCAACCTACGGGAGAACAGACGATGGCTTAATTCGGCGATTCGACTGACAGCCATGTGCCGACGGCCATCCTCCGGGTTGAAGATGGAAACCGTGTAGGTTGGCGGTGAGCCCCGCGAACCCCAACAATTCCGAGCGATCAGGTTGGGATACGCCGGCTCAGCCTAACCAATGAACCTGTAACCCATTATCACAATTGTAAGATACAAGGTGGGATCAATTTTTGAACAGCATTCCGTGATTTGCGTTGGGGTTCGCGTGCTCACCGCCAACCTACGGGAGAACAGGTACGGGCATCATTCAACAATGCGATTGACTGCCAGCTGTGGGCGGCCGGCCGACGGCTTGAAACGGAGGATGTAGGCGCGGAGGGGGAGGACGGCGAGGGCGGCGAGCATGGCGCAGGAGGCGACGATTGCCATCAGGGCGTAAAAGCGGTCCACGCCGAAATTGTCGGCCATCCAGCCGCCGGTCGTGGTGGCCAGGGAGCCCATGCCGAAAATCAGGAAAAAGCTCAGCCCGAAGCCCATGCCATGGGAGGATTTCTTCGTGTATTTGGCAATGAGATAGTTCTGGGACGGCTGCCAGGCGTAATAGATGAGGCTGAACAGGCCGCTGACCGCCACCAGCCGCATGTCGGTGAGGCGGCTCGCATAGTAGAGGGCCGGGGCGCTCACCAGGAAGATGAAGATGGGAACGAGCTCGGGGTGCCTGATCCTGTCGTTGATATACCCCCCGAACCAGGCGCCGATCAGGCCGAGGGAGAGAACGGCGGTGGCGGCATACCCCGCCATGACCACGGGCTGATCATGGTTGGTGATGGCGGCGATGTTCTGCTGAAAGAGGGCGGGGAGGAAAGTGAGTGAGCCGCGGAAGATGAAGCCGGAAAGAATGCTGCCCAGGTACAGCACCAGCAGGGCCGCGGAAATGTACAACGGTACCGGCGAGATGGAGGCTGACGGGGTGGTTCCCGCCGGCACAGTTCCACTTTCCGCGGCCCTTTGGCCGGCTTTCCTGAACCAGGTGGAAGGACGGGCGAGAAAAAAATTCTCCTCTCCTTCCACCCTGGCAAAATAGAGGATAAGAAAAAACACCAGTCCGAAGAGCCCGTACGACAGATACGCCGCCCGCCAGGTGCCGAAGAGCATGATGCAGAACGCGGCGCACAGGGGGGAAAGAAACAGGCCTATGTTGCCCATCACCCCGTGCAGGCCGAGCGCTTTGCCCTTTTTCTCGTTGATCCGCCGGGCAATGAGCGACACCCCGGCCGGGTGGTGAATGCTGGCGAAGATGCCGAGCAGGGTATAGGTGATCCCGAAGGTCAGGGTTGATGTAGAGAAACCGACCAGCAGCGAGGAGAGCGCCATGCCCAGGGCGCCGATGGTAATCATTTTTTTCGAGCCGCAGCGGTCGGCCAGATAGCCCGCCGGAAAGGCCCCCAGGCCGTAGAGAAAGTAGCCGATGTTGGCGATCAGGCCCAGTTCGACGAAAGATATGGACTGCTCGGCGGCAATGGCGATCAGTACCGCGGGGAGAACGGTCATGTACCCATGGGTGATGAAATGGGAAAAACTGACCAGCCAGACAACCTTTGCCTCGGTTTTCATGATTTTGCCTTCCACTCCACGGGTCCGGCAAGCACCGGCTGGATCACGATTTCGGCAACGTCGGCATCGTCGTCCCGGTCAAAAAGCCTGTCCGCGATCCTGACCGGATCAGTGGTCCCGAACCAGTTGTTGGGAGCGTTGACCGGAAAGTCCTGGGCCTCGGCGACGGCGATGTCGTAGCTGCGGTTGTTGTAGATGTTGTTGTGTTCCAGTTGCATTCCCTGGACCTGGTAGAGGTAAACACCCCGGTCATTGTCCTTTATCTCATTGTAGCTGATCAGGGCTTCACACGCTTCCTTGGGCCAGATACCGAAAAATTTGTTCTCCCGGATTTCATTGTGGAGGATTTCTGCCGTCGAATTTCTGCAGCCGATGCCGCCCTTGTTGTTGGCAAAGATGCTGTTGACGATCCGCATATCCGAGGGCTTGCCGAACCAGGGCGCGCCCGGCTCCTCCTCTTCCTTTTTGAAGCTGATGGCCACGCCGTTCCGGGCGAACTCGCTGTTGGCGATATGGACCGAACTGCCGTGGGCATGGATGCCGTTGTAGGCGCAGTAGATCTTGACGTGCTCGATCACGTTGCCGTCGGAGCCGAGAAAATTAAGCGCCCCCCAGTCGGCGGGGTTGGGCCGCATCTCGGCGGAAGTGAAGACGATCTGTCTGTCCGGCGTGCCCCGGGCGATGAGCCGGCCCCTGATGATCAGCTCCGCCTCCGGATAGTAGGGCGAATCAGGGTGAAAAAGGTTCTGATCGCTCTTTTCATCGATCTTTTTGAATCTGACAATGGTGCCGGGTTCGACGGTCAGCGTTACCCCGGGCGGGACATAGATGTCGCCGTTGATGACGATGACTCCGCTCCAGGAGGTGTCCTGCTCGAGGGTCTGACTGGACAGTTCAGTCACCTCGGGTTTGCCGCAGCCGGTAAAAACGGCCAGCAGCAGGACAACCACTATGTTAATCAAGACCGACTTGATATTCAGGCGCGATTCCATATCCTCTTCTCCTGTTCATCAGGCCGATGGCAAAAAGCAGACAGATACCCGCCAGGATGGCAACCTGGCCCTGCAGGGGGGTGCCTTCGGCGGTGCCGCCGAGTCCCCAGTTCTGTACCAGCGCCGCTCCGGTCAGCATGCCCATGACGGCGACCCCCGCGTCATTGTCACCCTGGCCGGCCGCCACCAGCTGCCGCAGCGGGCAGCCCCGGATCAGGACCGAGCCGAAGCCGACCACGAACATGCCGAGGAAGCCCCAGCCGAAACTGAGGTTGGAGCTCGGCTGACCGTGGAGGCCGAAGTTGAACTGTCCGGTCAGCAGGCTTGCCGCCAGGGCGAAAGCGAAGAATGAAGCGATGCTGATCAGCAGGCCGACGGACCGCGGGCAGTTCATGATGTCCCGGTGGCCCCGCAGAAACACCCGGGCCATGCCGCCGGTGATGCAGAACTGGGTGCGCTGGGCCAGGGCGCCGATCAGCAGGCCGACACAGAGCGACAGCAGGAAGGGGGCGTACTGGGCGGCCGACCCTTTCCCGCTCTGGTTGATGAAAAACGGCTGCACGACCGCCAGGACGAGGAGAAACAGCATCAGCCCCGGTACGATCAGGCCGTTGGTCCTGGGGGCGCGCTCGGCCCGGCCGAGGCGGAAGCCGTTTTCAATAAATTCAAGCCCGGCATAGACTCCGGCGAACAAACCCCCCAGGCCGGCCAGGGCGGTGAGGTCACCGGCGGCAAGCCGCAGAAACATTTTCACCGGGCAGCCGATGAAGACCGCGCAGCCGATGATCAGCAGCATGCCAACCAGAAAACGCAGCAGGGGCGAACTCCCGCCGCTCGACTTGAATTCCCGCCGGAAGAGCGAGAACCCGAACGCGCCGAGCACTATGCCAAGTATCTCCGGGCGGAGGTACTGCATGCGGACGTTGTCGTGAAAGCCGAGGGCGCCGGCAATGTTCTCCATAAAGCAGGCAACGCAGAGACCGGTATTGGCCGGGTTGCCGTAATAGGACAGCAGGACCGCCCCGGATCCGAGGACGGCTCCCATGAGGACAAACAGCGGGATCATGGGTTTGATTTTTTCCATCAGCCGCAGCCTCCGGCCAGTTTTCTCTTCATGAAGTACACGGTCTGCAGATGGCCCTTCATCAGGGTGTCGTCCGGATTCCCTTTCAAGCCGGCCTCGATGGCTGCCAGGGCCTCTTCGACGGTGACCTTGATTTTTTTCCCCTGGAACAGCTCGGCTTTTTTGTCAAGGAAATCGGGGTGCAGCTCCACCGCCTCCTTGTAGGCGTACATGGCGTCAACAGGCTGCTGCCGGCGCACCAGGATGTCGCCCTTGAGCATGTGGAGCCGCCCTTCATAGGGAAACTCGCCGAGCAGGGAATCGACCAGCATTTCCGTTTTGTCCAGGTTTTCCCGGACGAGAAGGTCCCTGGCCTGCTGAATTTTATTGTCCAGCTCCGGATTCATGACAAGCTGGGGGGCCGGCTGCCGGCGCCGGTCATCCTCCCCGGCCTGCGACAGGCCGTTGCCCGAAACCAGCAGGGCGGCCCCATAGATGATGGCCAGGGCGATAATCAACAGGGCCCATTTATCGAGGGAATCCAGCGAGTCGTATTTGATCCGGGCCAGAAAAGAACGGTACGGGGGGGCCTGCCCTTCTTCCGCTCTGAAAGCGGCAAAAGGGGTGCGCCGGTCTCCCCGCGGCTGGCCACGGAGCACATCACAGGCGCCGGGATCCGGAAACCCGCCTTGCAGGGAAAGGTCCCCGTTGTTTTCGTTTTTCCGCCGTTGCAACACGAGAGAATCCTTATTCATTGCCTGTGCATTGGGTTTACGGCAATATTCGCACTGAAACTTCCCGCGACTCTATATGAAATATGTACCATAATGTGGTAGCATCGGGGTACTCTTTTCCACCATGCCGCTGAATTTCCGGTTTGCCGCCGTCCAACCCGGGCTGCAACAATCCGGTTTCCAAGGGCGCGGAAACATGAAAGCAAAGGGGACGCCCATGCAGGGTGCGCCCCCTTTGCCTGCTCCGCTTCTCGCCCCGATCAATAAGGATAAGGAACCCGAAAATCGCCGAGGACGATGTTGTCGCCGTGGTTGACCGTGACCACCGTGCTGACGCCCGTGCTGTCGCGGTTGCCCATATATTGCTGGTGATGATCACCCAGCTTTTTTGACGTGACGATATAGTAGGTTCCCGGCTCCTTCAACAGCAGGGTGTACCTGCCCTGGGCATCGGTCTTTTGCTGGGCCATGTACTTCACCGGGCCGCACTCGTTGGAATCAATTTCTATACCATCCATCCAACCGGAGTAATCGGCCTCGATGCAGGGTTCGGGCTGGGCACGGACATAGCGCCCGGGCAGAGGCGCCCCGGTGGAGCGGTCAACAACGATGCCGGAAATAGTTATCGGCTGGCCGAAAAGGGTTGCGTACTGGGTGCCCAGGTCGGTGACGGTATTGTCGGTCACCGTGATGTTCTGGTAATTGGTCCAGGTAAAGTCCCCACCCTCGGGCGGTCCCAGGGGGCTGGTGTTGCCGCTGGTCGGATTGCGTTTCGTCAGCCGGATGTAATAGGTTCCGGCGGGAACACTTGCATTAAACAGCCCCAGGGAATTGGAAGGTCCGAAGATATAGTCGGCGCTCTTGTAAAATTTTTCCAGGGGCGGGGTGGTTGTTCCATCCTGCAGATAGAGATAGGCCCCCGAAAGTGGCTGCTCCCCGCCGCTGCCGTCCGCGTATTTGAATGTCACCCGTATGGTGCCGTTTGCCACCGCGTCACTGCCGCCGACAAGCAGGCCGGCAACCAGAAAAAAACCAAGTACCGCCACCAATTTGCGTAGATTCATCTTCCCCTCCAATACTTTTGCGGGCTTCCGCCCATTTCGTTGAACTGAACCTTGTGGTTCGTTGTCTGCAGGTTGCGCTCATTCGATCACAAGGATCGGCAAATGGGCGCAGTTATCTCTCATTCAGCATGCAATTTTTAATCCGCTTCTTCGCAAAACAGAAATTATGAATCATTCCCATTTGTTGTCATGATCTGCGAATTTGCCGGGCAATGCACCGAGGGTGATGATCTGGGATTATGACCGGATGGGGTTGGCGATTTGCCCAAGAATTGATATGAAAATGTGGAATTTATCTGACAATTGTGTTTGATAAGGTATATGATTTAATCCGTGTATGTGGTTTGTCGGGTCGGAGTACTTCCCGGCAGGAAAAAGCGGCACAGGTTTTGAAAGATAAGTATTTTCGTGGAAAAGGATGCTGCCATTCGAAAGGATGCTGCCAGTGAAACCTTCAGAGAGGAATTGCCATGTTCCGTCGAAGTGCAATTTGTACAGCCATTCTGTTCGTGTTAGTTGCCGCATCCGCAGCGGTCGCGGAGCCAAAGCAGGTAAACCCGATCCCTGACGAGGGGGGATTGATCAGCGGCAGAATACTCATTGACGGCAAAGACCCGATGCCCGGAGGAGTTGCAGCCTTCTTCGACACCAGGTCAGAGTATCCGCCCAAGTTCGGCAACCTGCGCCGAATTCCCGATCATGTCGCCAAGGTGGGCCCCGAGGGCAGGTTCACCGCTGTCCTGCCTGCCGGAAGCTATTATCTGGGCGTTATTGTCAGGGATAACCCGGAAGCGATAACAGGGCCGCCCGGTCCCGAGGAAAAGGGATTCTCGGCGGTCAACGACGAAGGGAAGAGAAAAATTTTTGCAGTAGCCGTGGGGCAGGCAGAGGTTGACCTTGGCGATATATATGTTTCCACTCCCAGGGACGAATGGAAACATACCGACTTTTTTACGGTCCGGGGGACGGTGATCGACAAAACCGGGCAGCCCTTTGCCGAAGGCGCCTGGATACTGGTCAATCAGAACCCCGTATCAAGACGGCCGAACTTTATCTCCGGGAAAATTTCCGGCAGCGGACAGTTTGAACTGCACCTGCCTCCCGGCCGGCCCTATTACCTCATTGCCAAGGATGTCCTGGGCATGGGGCGCCCCCAGCCCGGCAGGCACGTGGGCGCCTACACCGGCTCCGAACCCGTGTTCGAGCAGAACAAGCCTGAGCCCAAGCCGATTCCCCTTTCCGGCGGCGCCGGAGAAGTTATATCCGATATCCGGATACTTATGATCGAGGTCCCTGATATCCCCTCGCAGACGCAACCCATCAGGCAGCCTCCGGGAGTTGACCTGCCGGGCATGAAATAGCCTTGCCGGGTCCATCACTTGTTTTTCCGCGATAGCCGGTTCCCCCCTTCTCAGGGAACGGCAGCTTCCGCGTCGTCCCCGGAGGTCATTGCATCGGCAAAACGGCGGCTGATCCGCCGGAAAGACTTTTCCACGGCCAGGAAGGCCTCCACCACCTCCGGGTCAAAATGGCTGCCGCTGCCCTCCCGGATGAAGCGGATCGCCTGTTGGTGGCTGTAGGCAGGTTTGTAGCGCCTGGCGGCAATAAGGGCGTCATAGACATCGGCCAGGGCCATCATCCGGCCGGACAGGGGGATTTCTTCCCCTTTCAGGCCCCGCGGATACCCCGATCCGTCCCATTTCTCGTGGTGGGTGTAGGCGATTTCCCCAGCTATCAGTAAAAAGGAGGGGTTGTGTTCCTTGCGCAGCAGGGATTGCGCCTTGCGTAGGGTTTCGTAGCCGTAGACCGTATGCTTTTGCATGAGAGCATACTCCTCGGGGCTTAGTTTGCCCGGATGCAGCAGAATGCTGTCCGCCACCCCGACCTTGCCGATGTCGTGCAGAGGGGCGGAATGGAAAAGCAGGTCTATGGTCGCCTGGTCCAGGACGTCCCTGTATTTGGGCAGGGTGGCCAGTTGTTCGGCCAGAGTCCGCATATAATGCTGGGTCCTGAGAATATGGCCGCCGGTTTCGTTGTCCCGGGTTTCCGCCAGGGCGGTCATGCTGAGGATGGTGGTCTGTTGGGCCAGCACCAGTTCCCTGGTGCGTTTTCGCACTTCCTGTTCCTCCCGGCGGAATTTCAACAGGTTCAGGATGGCGAAGTTGACAAACAGCACCAGGACGGGGAAGAGTGGGTTCAGAAAGAAGGACTTCTCCCGCAGCAGGAAAAAGGACCCGTACCACAGCGCCCCGCCGCCGCCGGCAACAAGGATCAGGCTCAAGGCCGGAGACGCCGCGGCCAGGATGAAGGTTGAGAGCAGGCCGGTGGCGGCGACCAGGGTCAGTTCGGCCCCCTCCGCCCAGGCGGGCCGCGAGAGAAAACGGCCGCTCAGAATATTGTCGATCACCGTGGCATGGACCGCTACCCCGGGGAAATGCGGCCTGATGGGGGTGGGGTGCATGTCCACCAGACCGGTGGCGGACGTGCCGACCAGGATGATTTTGCCCTCGATCCGCTCCCTCGCAACGTTGTCCCTGAGGATATCGGCGGCGGAAATTGAAGGGGAAAGGGGCTCCTCGTTCCGGAAAGCGAGAAGCAGGTTGCCCGCGCGATCCACGGGGATGCGGAGATTGCCGAGCAGCACCGCCTCCAGGCGGCCGTGTGCAAACGACAGGGCCACCTTATCCTCGCCCAGGGCCGCCATGACGGCAGCCAGGGGCATGCTCGGATACATCCTGCCCCGGTAGCCGATGAGAAGAGGCACCCGGCGCAGGACCCCGTCGACATCGGCGGGATAGTTGAGAAAGCCGGAAGACGAGGCGGCCTCCGACAGTTCAGGGATGTTGGCGATCACTCCCCCGGCGGTGAAGAGGGCGGGATTGCCCGGCGCTCGGCTCCCGTCCGTCCGTTCGGCAACGGTGACGGGATGCAGCAGGGATTCGCCTTCTCCGGGGCTGTCGGGGCCGAAAAGAAACTTGTAGCCCAGGATAGAGGGGCCCCGCGCCAGGGCGTTCGCCAGGGCGAGATCATTGTTGGTGAGCTGTTCAGGGAGCCCGGCGCCGTTAAGGCTGACGCCGAAATCACGGTGCAGTTCCCGTTGCAGGACGTGCAGCGATGTCCTGTCGGGCTCGGCAAAGAGGATATCCAGGGTCCAGGAGCTGGGCGACCCGGTAGCGGGGCCAGGGCCACTGGCCGAATTCCGCCAGGGACCGTTCGTCCAGGTCGATCACCACCGGATCGGGTCGTTCCCCATATTGCGGGAGAGACCGGACCATGGAGTCATAGACCTTGTGGCCGGCCAGGGAAAAGAGGTGGGGGCGGTAGATAAAAAGAAAACAGGCCAGGAGGGTAATGCCGCAGCCGTAGAGCAGGATGAACCCCTGCCGGCGGGAGGGCGTCCCGCCGAATCTCATTTGACGACCACCTCGACTCTTCGGTTTTTTGGTTCCGCCACCTCGTCCGGGGTGGGGATCAGGGGATTGTCTTCGCCGTGGGACGTGACCGAGATCAGCTTGGCATCAACTCCCTTTTCCACCAGCAGGTCGCGGACATGGCGGGCGCGTTCCCTGGACAGGATAAAATTGTATTTCCTGTCGCCGATCCGGTCGGTATGGCCGATGACGCTGATGTCCAGAGATTCTCTCTCCCCGATGGCCTCGAGAATCCGCGGGATGAGGGCGGTGGACTGATCGGTCAGCCGGGTGGAATCCCTCTGGTAATAGAGGAGAAAAATTTCCGGCCGGCGGGGTTCGGCCGCCAGCGCCTCCCTGAACGTTCGGCTGATCTTCTCTTCACTCATCGGTTTAGCCGCCTTCGGCGCGCGGTCCGCCGCTGCGACTGAAGCGGCCCCGCCCGGCTCGGCAAGGGTCACGGTTCCCCTGGCATTGGCCACTTCAATCGCACCGACCGAGCCGTCCTGGTCGGGCAGAAGAACAACGAGGTTGCGGGAGGCGCAGCCGGTGAGGAAAGCGGCCAGTACCAGGCAAAGCAGAATATGGACAGGGTGTTTCATGGTTTACTCCAGGCCGGGGTTATTCGCCGGCTATCTTGGCGGCAAAGCGGGTCCCCCGGATGGCTATGGTGCCCACGGGGGTTTCCAGCCTGACGGACTCCGGGGAGAGTTTGGCGATAACCCCGGACAGGTAGACAAAAGTCCCCTTGACCATTTTTGCCAGCATGCTGAATCGTCCCTCTGCCGGGGAAAAAAGGTACTCCTCCAGAACCAGTTGGCTGTCCGGCCCCAGGGAGAAAATGGTGTTGTCCTCGAGGATGATTCCGGCCGATCCGTCAGCGCCGGTGATGATGCGGTCCCGGGCAAATATTTTCATGCCCTTGTGCGCCGGGATGACGCTGTCCTGCCGATGAACATTGACCGCGCCTTCCAGGTTCTTGAAGGAACCGGCCGGATCCTCTTCGGCGGACAGCGGGGATACGGAAACAATCAGCAGCAAGAACAGTATGCAGAATGTCTTGAACATGGCTACCTCCTTTATTTGAACGGAGTGAAGATACCCGGCGGGCGATTTTTTACCTGCCGCCCGGACGGACAGAGAGGGGTACGGGGAAAAGGCAAAAATATTCCATCGGGGGCAGTGTCTTCCGGTTCGAGCAACGAGCAAGGAACACCTCCGGAATACATGTTTTGTCAGTGGCGGCACTTGTTCTCTATCATAGCTCAGTAAAGGAATCGATACAAGGATAACAAAATTGCCGGGCAGGGCAGTGGTGCAAGATGCTTGGCGTGCGGAGCGGGATGGAAAAGAGGAGAGGAGCAAAGGGCTGTCCGGATTGAGAAGGTCGAGGAGAAGCTGCGAAAAAATCCGTGGAAACCTGAGAATTAAAAATACTTGATTGAACAAGGAGTTGGGTACTATAAACAGTGTTAAGGGGTATTCTGCTCACCATCAATCCTCGGCCGGGAATTCGGTGCTGTTCGCAAGTAGCTGATTTTGTGTATTTTGTCCTTTCGGTCCGGCCCTGTCATAGCAACCGAAGGGAGAATCAGGTCCAATGGAGATTTTCCGTTGGTGTTGATGAAAAGATAATGGCCGCCAATCCGCAGAGTTTTTTTCGTTTCGCTGCCCGATATTACCCGCTGCTGCTTGACCTCTTTTATCGGCGGGAAGGTTTTACCGAGGCGGACCTGCGCAACCTGCTCGAAGGCTTTCACACGGAGGGCGATCCGGGACCGGCGACGGTGATTGATCAACTGTTGTCGTTCAGCATTATCGAGCCTATTCCGGATGCAACCGCTTCCTTTGAATTGACCGCTCCGGTGCGGGACCTGCTCTCATTTCTGCTGCGCGAGCACCGGCTTACTTCCACCAAGGTTCTTCAGGTCTATCTGACCGATCTGGGTGAACTGCGGGACGTGCTTGACGGTGCGGCCGGTCAGCGCCTCGGCCACCAGGCTGCCCGGGCGCTGAACGACATCTCGCAGCTTATTGAGCGCATTCGCCAGGATTCGCACAGCAACCGGGAGGCGATCATCGGTGAGGTGATCAAGCTGAAATCCAACCGTGAGCGCCGCACGACCAGGGAGCGGTTTGCGATCATCAACCACCTGTGGAGCCGCTATCTGGAGCCGCTGCGAGACCTTATAGACGTGAGAAAGGCGATGGATGCAAGCCTGGACGATCTGGACCGCAGCCTGACTGCAAACTCCAGGATTTTTGCCCTTGACGGCGCCCTGGCGCGCGAGTTTTCGCGGTGTCGAGCCCGGTTGATCCGCCTGCGCCGTGAGATGACCGAAGATTTTTATGAATCGATACGCGAGGTGGAGCCGCTGTACGTCTCGCTGAAAAGAGAGAGCGAACTGGTCCGGGGGGCTTCCCTTGCCCTGGAAAGACTGGACCGCTCAGGACTTGCAAGCCTGGAGCTCCAGGAAATGATGGCAATCCCCATCTGGCGGATCGAGGGCACTTTTTCGGACACCTCTCTCGAGTCTTTTCTCCATGGAATCAAAGGGTACAGACCGGGAATATCTCCCCCCATTGTCGACACGGGAGAAATCGCCAGGCCGGAGTTCATCCTCCCATCGGAACTCCATGCCCGGTTGGCGTCGGCCCTGCCGGTCGGCGACCTGCTCGCCTGGCTGCTGGAAGCCTACCCGGAGGCCGGGGCCGGTGAACTGGTCCGGGCTTACGGGCGCGTTTTTCTGGCTGATCTGGGAACAATGCTTTTCGGGGAGGAGGAACGACGCTATTCCCTCCCTGAAGTCACCCTGATCGCCAGGCCTCTGCGACTGGAGAAAACCCAATGACGGAATCAGGTCCCTATGCTTTGCCGCATCTCGCGGAGATCTTCGACGCACTGCGGCGAGGCCGCCACCTCTGCGCCGCGGACGGAAAACTCTACCGGGCTTTACGGGAACATGTCGATGCCTATGAGGATCTTTTCCGCCATCTCGGCTTCCGGCTGCAGGTGCATCAGCGGGATTTTTTCTACTTCCGCGGCAAAGACAGCCTCAGCCCGCTGGCCTCGCGCATGGCTGTTTTTGTCTTCATCCTTATTGAATCCCTGTCCGACCAGGGCGAACCGGTGGCTGACGCCCTCATGACCCGGACCTTTGCAATCCCGGACCTGCCCCACCTCAAAAGTGCCCGCTATCGCGCTTATCTCAAGGAGGCCCGCGCTTCCAGCGAGGACGACCTGCGAATGATCACGCGGCAACTCGAGCGGTTCGGATTCGTGCAGCGCCATTCCGAGGATACCTTCAGCTTTCGAACCCCGGCGTATCGCTTTTTCGATGTCTGCATCGAGATCCTGAACCGGGACGAAGCGCCGCCGACACCGGAGCAGGCGCCATGAACATCGTTGGTCCGGCGCGTCTGGTTCTGCTGCGCGCGGGGAAATATGACTATGGCGAGGTGGAACTGATCAATCCCCTGCACCTGGTCGGCCCCAATAACATCGGCAAGACCTCGCTGATTGCCGTGCTGCAGTTCCTCTACATCGACGACCAGCGCAGCATGCACTTTTCCCGGGAGATGGCCGAAACCAGGAAATATTACTTTCCCGATCAGAACAGCTACCTTCTCTTCGAGTGCCTGACCCCGGGCGGCTTTCACGTTATCGGCGTGCAGGGGCTCGGTCCCATACGCGGCTACGAGTTTCAACGTTTTGCCTACCAGGGGCAATACGATCCGGATGACTTTCTCGACGAAGAGCGCCGCGTCCGGAATCCGGAGGAGGTGCGCGCCCGTCTGGCCGCCAGGGACTTTCGCCTGCTTGAACCGCGCCACCTGCGGGCCGCCCTCACCGGCATCGGAGACAACCGGG
This sequence comes from Desulfobacteraceae bacterium, assembly GCA_022837185.1. Taxonomy (GTDB): domain Bacteria; phylum Desulfobacterota; class Desulfobulbia; order Desulfobulbales; family Desulfobulbaceae; genus UBA10518. Next base: position 10,273 of record JALHJD010000064.1, on the reverse strand, counting down.
GAGTGAACCTGGGACTCGTGCCGATTCGCCAGCGGGATCATTACGAACGTTTCCGGGCGGTCTTCGGCAATCTGCTCCGCCTGGCCCATTTGCGCCAGGACGAACTCAAGCAGTTTCTGCTCGAAATTCACCGGGGCGACTTCCAGCAGGGTGCCATTGACCTGGAAACGGGTTATTCAAGCCAGTACCGCAAGGTTTGCGAAGAGGCCGAAGGATTGCATGAACTGCGGGCCATTGTCGAGGATGTCCGACTGGTCCTGGAGCTTGCCGCCGGACGTGATGACCTGCAGCGCCTGCTTCCCGGGCTTTGGGAGGCGGTACGGGCCGAATATGGCCGAACCGAGTCGGAACTGATGCGGAGCAGACAAAAGATTGCAGATCGTCTTGCCCGCCTGGGTGAAGAGGGCGGTCGTCTTGCCGAGGAGGAGGAAAAGTGCAGGGACGAGAGGGACAGCCTGCTGCAGGAGCTTGGCAAAATCAACGGGGAGCTTGAACGTCACGAGCAGGACAGGGCAGTATTTCGGGATTTCCTGGTTGATTTTGAAAAGAGCCGGAAAAACGAGCTGGAGCAGAAGATTGATCGGTTAGGCGCCTCTCTTGGCCAGGCAGCGGATGTGTCCGTTGAACCGGCACGGAGGCGGGTGGAAAAAGTGGAACGAGAACTGGCCGGAATGCGGCGCATACGCGACCAGTTTTCCCGAAATTTCGCGGCAAAACTGCTGCCCATGCTGTCCGAAGCGGATGCGGATCAGATGTTCAGGCTGTTCAATCCTGAAATTCTGGGCCTTTCGCACGGAGAGGGTTTCGTCATCAAAGATGAAGGAACATTTGCCGAAGCCCTTGATCGGTTTACCGCCCGGATTCGGGATGGTGCCTACGAAGACGATCTGGTGCGGGTGCTGCTTGCAGGTTTCAATCCACCTGACCTGGCGGCCTATCGTGATGACGTAACCCTGGAGCAGCGTATTGCCGAGCAGGAGGAGCTTCTCCAGAGAGAGCTGCGGATTTTGGCGGCAGCGGTCAATGGCGAGCAGATCAGACGTGAAAAAAAGCAGCTGCGACAGGAATGCGATCGAATCAGCGACCGGCTGCGGCGGTATCAGGAGTATCAGGAGCGGATGCCGGCCATTTTGCAGCGAACCAGGGAAAAGAACGTCATTGAGAAAAGAAAGGAACAGTTGGAGAAGCAGCTGACTGACCTGGGCGGCCGACGTCTGGTGATAACCGAGGAAAAGCGGGGTCTCGAAGAACGTGGGCGCAAGTTGGAGTCGAGCCGGGAGAATGTACTGAGAAGACTGCGCAAACTCTCCGGACCTGATCCGTCCTGGCCGATTGAACCCTATACCGCGGAGAGTCAGGATCTGGATGCCCTGTTGGAGCTCTATGAGCGGAAGCATGGCGAGCATGCGGAGATTGCCCGTCAGTTTGACAAGGAGTTTCGGCGGATTGAACAGCGCACCTACGGCAGATATCTGGGGGATGACCAGGCTGATACGCTTGCCAATCTCCAGGCCGAGGTTGAGGCCCTGGACGAGCGGGAAAAAGCCGTGCAGGAACTCTGGAAGAGCCTGGCAGCCGGCCTGCAGAGCGCATTCAAGGGACTGAATCGCGATTTGCAGACTCTGACCTCGCGCATTGACGAACTCAATCGCCGCCTGGGCCGCGTGTCCATCTCCAATCTGTCGCGGTTGCGGCTGATACTGCGGGAACATGCCGAATGGACCCGAAGGATCAAAACGGTGGTCGGGGTGGATGCCATGCCCCTGTTCTTCGAGAGCAATGCCGTCAGCGAGGCGCAGAACCAGTTGGGCGAATTGCTCAAGCAGCACCGGCGGGTGGAACTCGGTGACCTTTTCGACCTGCATTTCGAGGTCACCAGTCCGGACGGGCAGTCCCGCCGCTACCCGCATCTCGATTCCATTGAATCCAACGGGACGACCATTACCATCAAGGTGTTGATCAACCTCATTCTGTTGAAAGGCCTTCTCGGCGACAAGGAAGTTTCCATTCCGTTTTATCTCGATGAGGCCTCGAGCCTTGACCGGGAAAATCTGGCCGCCATCGTTCAGGAGGCCCGTAAAATGGGGTTTGTGGCGGTCCTGGCCAGCCCGGAGGCGATGGAAGCCGCCGATGCCCTTTATTTTTTACGAGAAAGCAATGGGCGGATCTTCCTTGACCCGAAAACGTCTCTATTGCGCATTGAAAGGCGGTCCGGCGATGGCGGTTGACGCACTGGCGGAAAAAATAGGACTATTGCGCTCGCAGGGCAATCTCGCATCAAGCCGGTTGACTGACCGGGATCGTATTCGCCTGCGGTCACTTTTTGATACCGGCGTCCTGATGGAGGAGCGGAGCGGGGCCGGGAAAAAGGTGGTGGTACAAAACCGGGCAGCTCTTGAGGCGTTTGTGCAGCGGCTCTATCCTTCCGGCCTGGAAGGGAGAGGGGACGGACTCGCACCGAAGAGCAGGGCCGTAGCCGAGCTGAGGGATTCGAAGAAGGCCCGGGAATCAGGACCACTGGTGGTATTGCTGCGGGGATTTGGAGACTGCGCGCTCCATGCAGGGGAGGAAGTCCTGGCGGTCGCCCACCTGACGGAACTGGCCGGGGTCGCTGCCCTGCGCCTTGATGTCAGGCAGTGGAGTTACGCCGGAACCCTGGCCATAGTCGAGAATCTGGAGGTATTCTGGAATTTCGAAAAGCTTGAAACAAACGCTCTACTGGCACTGTATGCGCAAGGGCGATTGAGCGGCAGGGTCCTTGACTGGCTTTCCTCCCCCGCCATGGAGCAGGCCCGGATCATCCACTGCGGGGACTATGACCCGGTCGGACTTGACGAATATCTCCGATTGAAGACCTCCTGCCCTGGACGCTCTGAACTCTTTCTGCCGTCAAACCTGGCGGATCTCTTCGCCCGATATGGCAAACGAGAGCTTCTTGCCGGCAATGCCGCGGTGCTGGCCCGGCTCAGGAAAACCGAAGACCAGGAAGTGCGCCGTATTGTAAAATTGATGGACCGTTGTGGCGCCGGTCTGGAGCAGGAAGTTTTGCTGCTGGTGGGATGAGATTGAGTGGACTGGATGGAGAAATCGCACCCAATCGGTAACGAACCACGAAATTTTGCTGCGGAGGATGAGTGATAATCTGAATAGAAAAATGAAAAGGCCCGATATTTCGGATCTTTTCGAACAGTATCGGACGATACTGTTTATGCAAATGGTCTTCGAACATAGAGGAAGCAACATTTTCTTGACAAAGTAACATGCGTGTTAACAATGATCTCCTTAATCATGCCTTTCAGAAGAAAACTCAAAAAGTTCCATCCCAAGCGATTAAAACTGCGGAGGAAAGAAAAAGAGACTATTTCGAAAGGAGGAAATCAAAATGAAAACATTAAAGAAATATATCTCAAATCGTAAAAAGCATGATCCCGGGTTCGCACGAAATTTTGATGAAGGCTACGAGCAATTCAAAATTGGTGTAATACTGAAAATAGCACGGGAAGAAGCAGGATTGACCCAAGAACAGCTGGCGGGAAAATTAAATACAAAAAAATCGGCAATCTCGCGGATTGAAAATCATGCCGAAGACATCAAATTGTCGACGCTTGAAAAATTTGCCCAGGCGCTCGGTAAAAAACTTGAAGTACGGGTTGCCTGACTTCAATTTGGAAAAAAAGGGTGTCGGAGGAGAAACTGTCAACCTGTTGCAGGGTAGGAGATATTTTCTTTTGAAAAATAAGAACCGCATGGTTCATCCATACGTTATCTGACAAGTGTTGATCCTTCTTCAGTCATGGTATAAAAGATTATGTCTATCAGAAGCCTCAGAGAAACAAATCCTTATTTGGTTGATCCTGTTAAACGTGAGCAGTGGATATGGACTGCTGTATCTTCTTCCACCGCGATTGAAGGAATTCGAATAGCCAGAACCAAAATAACGGAAAAGAAAGTAAATACCGTCATCCGCCCTCATAAGGCTTCAAAGTCAAAGAAATCACCTCGCTGAAAACGCTTCCCATGGGATGATAATCCTTGTTGAGTCCTTTTCTCAAGGCGGGCCATAGACTCCTTGGGCCATATAGCTGATTCGTCCCTGCTGCCGGAGTCTGCTGGAAACGGCGTAAATCTTCGTGCGTTTAAAACCGGTTGCTTCCTCCAGCATGGCCACGGTGATGCCATTTGGGTTCAGCTTGACGATCTCTTCGATCAGTTCGGTGGCGGTTGGTGATTGATTTGCCTTGGCGGCTTGTTCTGCTGAAGGGGCAGATGTGGCCGTTGTTTTCCGGGGTTGCTTCCTGGCCGCTTGGGGTTTGGCGGCAGCAGCAAAATCCGGCTTTATATCCATATCAATGCCGAAAAGTCCTGAGAGGTCGGCATCGTCTATCACCCTGGTGCTCTTCCTGGCCGCCCTGGCCAGCAGATCGCCTGTTTTTCCCTGAACAGCCCGCGTCACCAACTCTTCTGTATCAGCCTGCCGTAAGGTGAAGAACAGAAGCGGGTCTTCATCGAGCCGGGCTCCGATGCCGTACAGGGTGGCAGCCACATGCTTGCACATCGAGGCCCAGTCAGGACAGGAGCAGTCGAAACTGATTTCTTTCGGAGTAGGGAACAATCCCTTGCCTTCTGACAGAAAGATGTCACCCAGTCCCTTGGGAAATTTACCGGACAGAAGGTCTGCCAGAGAGCGCAGTTCTCCCTGGCACTGCTTCCTGATATGGTCCCAGTTGGCCTTTTTCACCGGCGCAATACGAACAACCACCTCATAGGGTTTGGCCCTGGTTCCCTGGACCAGGGCAGTCACCAGGCCGCCTTTGATCTTTAGGTCCAGGACGGCGCCGTGGCGAACATAGTTCTTGCCTCGGCCGATGCGGTTACTGTAGTCGGCATAGCGCTCAAGGTTCCTGTTCCAGGACTTGCCCCACCAGGTACGGGCCAGTGTTTTACCTTCAATAACGACCGGCGTAATGTCCGGCCTCTTTTTTCTGAGCTGCGCAAGTTTTTTTTCCGCCTTGGCCTTTTTCTCGGCCAACGTGACGTATTTTGGAAATCCCCAGTAAGTCATTGTTGTCTCCGCCCTCTTACATGTTCAGCGTAAACAGGTCGAACAGTTCCTCATTGCTCATCTCGGTGAGCCAGTTTTCACCGGTGGCGGCGACCACCTCATCAGAGAGTTTTGCTTTCTCGACAAGCATTTGGTCGATTTTTTCCTCAATGGTACCCTGGGTCAGGAATTTATGGACCATGACATTTTTTTTCTGGCCGATGCGGAAGGCCCGATCAGTGGCCTGGTTCTCCACCGCCGGGTTCCACCAGCGGTCAAAGTGGATGACATGGCCGGCCGCCGTCAAGTTGAGACCGACCCCACCCGCTTTGAGGGACAAGACAAAAAAAGGCACGTAATCACGACCCTGAAATGTTTCAACCAGCTCTTTTCGTTTGCCGACCGGTACGCTGCCATGCAGGACCAGGCCTTCCCGATTGAAAATAGTTGCCAGAAACCGGGCAAGGGGACCGGTCATCTCCTTGAACTGGGTAAAGACCAGAACTCGCTCCCTTTTTTCCGCGATGGTTTCACAGATTTCCCGCAGTCTTTGGAATTTGCCGCTTTCCTTTTCATCGAAATGGTCCAGGCCCAGATACTGCGACGGGTGGTTGCAGAGTTGCTTGAATTTGATGAGCGCCGATAATATAAGCCCACGGCGCTGCATGCCTTCCGTGTGCTCAAGCGCCTTCCTGATGCCGGATACGACCTCGCCGTACAGGACTGCCTGTTTTTTGCTCATGGCGGCCCAGGTTTTCATTTCCACCTTGTCAGGAAGATCGGAGATGATCGACTTGTCCGTCTTCAGCCGCCGGAGAATAAACGGGTTGACCACCCGGCGCAGTCCCGCGTAGCCGTTGGGATCATTGGCAAGTCTTTTGGTGAACTCGGTGAATTCCCTGGCGTTGCCCAGGAGTCCGGGATTGATAAAATCGAACAGGCTCCAGAGATCGGACAGCCTGTTTTCCACCGGAGTGCCGGTCATGATGATCCGGTTGCCGGCGGAAAGGTTCTTTACCGCCCTGGTCTGTTTGGCGCCCGGGTTTTTAATGGCCTGGGCTTCATCGAGGATCACGTAATTCCAGGTGTGCTCCCGGATCCACTCGTAACGCTGGGACAGCGCATAGGTGGTGATGATCAGATCCATTCCGTCAAGTTCTTCCGCAGAGAGCGCCGGAACCCGGCCGGGCCGGTGGAAATCGGGATGGGCGACAAAGTACGCGAGTCCCGGAGAAAATTTTTGTATTTCGGCGGTCCAGTTGGCAAGAAGCGATGCCGGGATGATCAGAAGGGATGCCGCTGCCTTTTTGCTTTCTGCTTTGAGCACGTCAAGCAAGGCCAGGACCTGCACGGTTTTGCCCAGGCCCATGTCATCCGCAAGGCAGGCGCCGAGTTTCAGCTTGTGCAGATAAAACAGCCAGTTCAGGCCATCTTGCTGATAGCGCCGCAGTCTGGCTTTGAATGGTCTGCCGGGGGTAACCCTGCCGATTGTCTCGGGCCGCTGCAGTCGGGAAAAAACCGTGTGCAGCCATTCGCCGTGGGAAATGCCGGATATCTCCGCGGCCCCGGCACCCAGCATTTTACGGGGATTCATGGAAAAACGCATGGCATCAAGCAGACTGATGCCTTCATCCCCGTTCAGGGCGCCGGCCTTTTCAAATGCCTCCAGGGTCTGACGCAATTTATCCGGATCCACCGCCACCCATTTGTTTTTGAGAAAAGCCAGGCCCTCGGATTCCTGTAGCAGCCTGCGGGCCTCTTCCTCTGATATCTCCATGTCGCCGAGCATCAGCCGTGGCGTGAAGTCAAGCAGTGCATCCATGCCGACCATTGACGGGGGCTTTTCGCCGATACTGACCTGAATGGTGATGGCGGCGTTCTTTTTCTTCCACCAGTTGGGGATGCGGCAGAGGATGCCGGCTTCTTCGTAAATCGGGATTTCCCGCAGAAAGGCAAATGCCTCTTTTGACGACCAGGCCAGGGGGTAAAACAGTTCGCCACTGTCCCGCAGGCCTGCTATCAGCTCGCTTTTCTGCGCCGCGTCATCAACGGTGATCAGCAGTTTCAGCAGTTTCTCGTTGTCGTCCCTGTATTCTTCCAGGGCGTATTTCAGGGGCAGGTGCCTGGATTCTCCGTCTTTGCTCAACCTGGTCGAATAGGTGGCGAGAAAAGCAAAGGGGGATTCATGCTCACGGTTTTCAACCAGGTGGAAATAAATCCGGCCCGCAAGATGGATATCAGGGCTGTACTCCAGGAAAAAATCCGCAACCGTCCCGTCGAATGCGTCAATTTTTTGATAAAATGTCTCATGAAGAGCCTCCCACAATGCCGTAAGAGCATCGGTGGTCAGATATTCACCGCCGGGCATGAGGGGGGCTGTTTGCAGCAGTTGGGCGCGTTCATCATCCGGGAGGGATACCGAGGCATTGGAGCGGAGTTCCTCCAGGTCGGGCGTGAGCTTGAGTTTATGAATAAAAAGATTGGAGAATGTTCGCCAGAACGCCAATGAGGGGGGAAGGGGGGTGTTTTTGGGGCAGAAAGCCAGGGAAAACAGCCAAGCGTCCGGTTCGGCGGTATAGCGCGCGTATATTTCATTTTGCACTGAGAGACTGTGCTGATTCTGCCCCGCGGTGGCAAGAGGGGTCCACTCAAGCTGGATGGAACCATCCGGCATCAATACAGCGGCAAGTTCGTTAGTCTGCTTCATTGTCAATAGAGTACAAAACGGCGGATGATCTTGGTGGCGTGACTATCAGCCCAGGAGGGAGAAAACTTGGTATNNCTTGGTATGCCATTCGCGGGCAATAACCTCGAAAGTTTTCGTTTCCTGGAGACCTGCCTCCTTCTGTACTTTTTGATGACGCCTGGATCCGCTTCGTTGGCCAGCAGGTTTCTTGCCTGGTCACGTTTCTGCCGGGCTTCGGCAAGGGAAATATCATGATATGCGCCAAAGGCCAGCTTTTTTTCCTTTCCCTCGAAACGGTATTTAAAATTCCAGAGTTTTCCGCCGGCAGGAGTGACAAGAAGAAAAAGGCCCCCAAAAACCTCGGATTTCACTGTATCTTATAATGTCGCGCCGGACAAAGGAAAAAGAAAAGGCCCGATATTTCGGGCCTTTTCGGACAGTATCGGACGATACTGTCTATGCAAATGGTGGCGATGCAGGGACTTGAACCCCGGACACCACGGATATGAGCCGTGCGCTCTAACCAGCTGAGCTACATCGCCTTGATGGAGTCAAAATAATGCAAAAGATGCTACTTAGCAAGATTTGTTGCGGCTTGTCAACAGGAAAGTAAAGGGTTCTTCCGCCGACTATTTCGCGCGGCGGAAGAACCCTTAGCTATGTGAACTGCCGGGCTTGGCAGGTTGGTCTTACATCATGCCACCCATGCCGCCCATACCGCCCATGCCGCCCATACCGCCCGGAGGCATGCCGGCGCCGCCCTTGTCTTCTTCGGGCTCTTCGGCAACGGTGCACTCGGTGGTGAGCAGGAGGCCGGCGACGGAGGCCGCATTCTGCAGGGCGTACCTGGTGACCTTGGTCGGATCGATGACCCCGGCGGCGATCATGTCTTCATACTCCTCGGTCGCGGCGTTGAAGCCCATGGCGCCGTCCATGCCCTTGACATGCTCGACGATGACCGAACCTTCACGGCCGGAGTTTGATGCAATCTGGCGTATCGGTTCTTCCAGGGCGCGGAGGATGATGTTTCTGCCGAGCTTCTGCTCGCCGTCCAGCTTCAGTTTTTCAAGGGCCTTGATGCAGCGCAGGTAGGCCACACCGCCGCCGGGAACCACGCCTTCTTCAACCGCGGCCCGGGTGGCGTTGAGGGCGTCCTCGACCCTGGCTTTCTTTTCCTTCATCTCCACCTCGGTGGCCGCGCCGACATTGATGACGGCCACGCCGCCGATCAGCTTGGCAAGGCGCTCCTGGAGCTTCTCGCGGTCGTAGTCGGAGGTGGTGTCGTCGATCTGGGTCCGGATCTGTTTGACCCGGGCTTCCAGTTTTTCCTTGTCGCCGGCGCCGTCAATGATGGTGGTGTTATCCTTGTCGACCACGATCTTCTTGGCATTGCCCAGGTCGTTGATGGTGACGTTTTCCAGCTTGATGCCGATGTCTTCGGTGATCACCTGGCCGCCGGTGAGGATGGCGATGTCTTCCAGCATGGCCTTGCGGCGGTCGCCGAAGCCGGGGGCCTTGACCGCGGCGACATTGAGGGTGCCGCGCAGCTTGTTGACCACCAGGGTGGCCAGGGCCTCGCCGTCCACGTCTTCAGCGATGATGAACAGGGCCCGGCCCATTTTGGCCACGGACTCGAGGATGGGCAGCAGGTCCTTCATGTTGCTGATCTTCTTCTCGTTGATGAGGATCAGCGGGTCCTCCATGTTGATCTCCATCCTCTCGGGATCGGTCACAAAATAGGGCGACAGGTAGCCGCGGTCAAACTGCATGCCCTCGACCACGTCCAGGGATGTCTCCATGCCCTTGGCTTCCTCGACGGTGATGACCCCTTCCTTGCCGACCTTGTCCATGGCCTCGGCGATGATGTTGCCGATGGTGGCATCGTTGTTGGCGGAAATGGTGCCGACCTGGGCGATTTCCTTCTGCTCTTTGGTCGGGCTGGAGATGTTGCGCAGTTCGGCAACAACCGCCTCGACGCTGGCGTCGATGCCGCGCTTGATCTCCATGGGATTGGCGCCGGCGGCAACCAGCTTGGAGCCTTCGCGGTAAATGGCCTGGGCCAGGACGGTGGCGGTGGTGGTGCCGTCACCGGCAACGTCCGAGGTCTTGGAGGCGACTTCCTTGACCATCTGGGCGCCCATGTTCTCGAACTTGTCTTTGATTTCGATTTCCTTGGCCACGGTGACGCCGTCCTTGGTGATGACCGGCGCGCCGAAGGACTTTTCGATCAGCACGTTGCGGCCCTTGGGGCCCAGGGTCACCTTGACGGCATTGGCCAGGGTGTTGACCCCGGTGAGCATGGCTTCACGGGCCTTGGCCCCGTATTTCAGCTGTTTTGCAGACATATCTCTATCTCCTTCTTTTTGCTAAATTTCCTGGATTGTTATTTTTCCACTACGCCCAGAATGTCGTCCTCACGCATGATGAGGTAATCCTGGCCTTCGATTTTGATATCCGTCCCGCCGTACTTGGAGAAGAGGACCCGGTCGCCGGCCTTGATGTCCATGGCGGTCCGTTCCCCCTTGTTGTTCATTTTCCCGGGACCG
>JALHJD010000389.1 GCA_022837185.1 Desulfobacteraceae bacterium | reverse complement strand
CGGCTAGCGCGCATTCTTTAACAGCCGAATCTCTTCTTTCAAGGCCTCCAGTTCAGCACCGAAAATTTGCTTGAGTTCCAGAGCCGCGCGGGCAAAGGCCTCGTCCGGCGGCAGATTTTTCAAAGAGGTCATGACCTCCTGAATGTGTTCGTCAAAGCGGGGGGCGACCTCCCCGGCCGCAAAAGACGGTTTGGGCTGCGGACGAACCTCCGGCAAGCCGAGTTCTCTTTGCTCTTCCACCGGAAGTTCCAGCTTGAGAAATACGTCATCGGCGGTTTTTTCGGCGGTGATTCCCGGCGCCGGCGTCTCTGCGGCCGGCTCTCCGCCGGCGACGTCCCGCTCGTCCGGACGCCAGGGTGCGGGAGGCTCCTCCATGAAGAGCTTCACTTCGCCGGCCGCGGCGGCAGGCGCCGCTTCCTCAGGTTCGGCAAGATCCGTTTTTTCCACCCAGGTTTTGTACCGTTTAATGCTGTCTTGCAAAACCGTCTGCTTTTTCGCCTCGGTCATGCCTTCGGAAACCATCACGCTTTCCAGATTGTCGTAGACGAACAGGAGCAGATTGATCGACTCCTGGTTGGTCTGAACGCCCTTGACACGGATGTACCGGCCCAGAAAACGAAGAAGGCGCAGGAATCCCTGAATGATGCGGTTGCCGGTGTACAACAGGTACAGCTTGCCGACCTCGTCCTCCAGCTGTTCCAGAATGGCATCGTTGATTTCCCATTCGATGGACAGCATGATGCTTTTCATATCCTTGAGCGGGGAATGGAGGATGGAGGACGGGGCGGACGGCGGCTCCTTCATTTCCGGAGCGGCGCTTTCCTCCTCCGCCGCCTCAACCGCCGCGGCGAAGCTCTGTTCAGGCGTTTCCGCCTGGCTCCGGGCTTCGCTGCCCTTGTCGTCCTCGCCGAATATCGCCGAAAAACGTTTTTCAATTTCAGCGATGAAAGATGACTTATCCTCCGGCGGGATGAGATTCGGGGCGATGCCGGTTTTGCCGGCCGGCGCGTCGTTATCCGGCAACGCTGGAATGTCCTGTCTGATGTCGGCTGCGGCCGTCTGGGTCAAAGGAGTGTCTTTTTCTTTGATCGGCTGCGAGTCTTCGGCAAACAAACTGTCAAGACGGCTTTCCACTCCCTGAAGAAATGACGACTCTTCTTTCGTTTTCATGTTAGGGCTCCTGTTTCAGTTGCTTTTCCAGAGACGACATCGTGTAGTAAATGATCTTTTTAAGGGTCAGAATCACGTTGTGCCCTTCGACGGCACTGGCTTCAAATGCAGGAACTTTCAACTCTGCATTAATGTCGCTTTCGAGAGTTTCAACATCCAGGATCTCGATCCCCTGCTTGGCCAGATCTCTTTTGTTGTATTGAATCACCAGGGGAATTTCACGGATGCTCTTGTTGTACAGCGTGAGGTTTTCTTCCAGATTGCGAAAGGAGATGATGTTTTTGTTCCGGCGTTCCACGGCGGAATCCGCCACAAACACCACGCCGTCCACGCCTTTCAGAACCAGGCGCCGGGTCGAATTGTACTTGACCTGGCCGGGAACGGTGTACAACTGAATCTTGACGTCGTAGCCGCTGATTTTTCCCATATCGAAAGGGAAAAAATCAAAAAACAGGGTTCGGTCCCCCTGGGTTTTCACAGTTACCATTTCCGAATTCACCTGAAGCCGGCACTTGTCGTAAAT
>JALHJD010000388.1 GCA_022837185.1 Desulfobacteraceae bacterium | reverse complement strand
CGACATAGGCTGTTCCACCGGCGGTTTTACCGATTGCCTGCTCCAGCGCGGCGCGCGGCGGGTATACAGCGTCGATGTCGGCTACGGTGTGCTGGACTGGCGGCTGCGGGGGGATGCACGGGTGGTTGTCCTGGAGCGCACCAATGCCCGGTATCTGACCAGGGAGCATATTCCCGAGCCCCTGGATCTGGCCGTCATAGATGCGTCGTTCATCTCGCTGGGGCTGCTGCTGGAGCCGGTCAGCCGGCTGTTTGCCGGCTCCGTATCCATCATTGCCCTGGTCAAGCCGCAATTCGAGCTGCCGCGGCACAAGGTGGCGAGGGGAGGCGTGGTCCGGGACAGCCTTCTCCACGAGGAAGCGCTTGCCTCGGTGCGCCGGCATGTCCGGGAGATCGGCCTTGCCTGCCGTGATGTGACTGCCTCCCCGATCAGGGGAGCCAAGGGGAACAGGGAATTTCTGATGTCCATCGGCACATCGGATGGAAAAAAAACAACGACACTTGAATGAAGTGAGCCAGATAAGGAGAGAACTATGAAACATCGGAGGACAAAGGGGTTGTTGATCAGGACGGCTCTGCTCATGGCAGGCATGATGATGACCGCGGCAACGGCGGCGGCCCAGGAGTATGTGAGCATCAGCAAGGACGGCGTCAATCTGCGTTCCGGCCCCGACACCAAATCCAGCGTGGTTTACGAACTCCCCCAGGGATATCCGCTCAAGGTGATGTCCAAACAGGGGGACTGGCTCAAGGTATCCGATTTCGAAAATGATCAGGGTTGGGTGTATGCCCCGCTGGTAACCAATGCCCGGTACGTGATCGTCACCGTCAACAACGGCAACGTCCGGTCAGGCCCGGGCACCAATCACGATACGGTGGGCACCGTCGTCCGGGAGGTTGTCCTCAAGCAGATCGGCGAACAGGGGGACTGGATCAAGTTCGAACATCCGCAGCTCACCGGCTGGATTCATCGGAAGCTGGTCTGGCCGTGATCCGGCGCCGGCCGGCTGTTGAGGATATGGCCGATCCGCCGTTGAAAATCAACGGGGAGCCGCACCACGCTGCCGGCCTTGTTGCGGAACAGCAGGTACCGCTCCCGGAGTCCGAAGAGAAAGAGGTCCCGGGTGATTTCCACGTCTTTCCGGCAATAGCCGGCGAGCAGGTCCATGCGCCCCTCTTGGAACCATTGGAGGGCAAGCAGACCGTTTCCTTCCTTTTTCACGTTCAGGGTGTGTTCGGCTAAGCGGTCCAGGCTCAGCCGGTAGCCAAGCTGGACGGTGATTTCCTCGAGCAGGTCAAGGGTGGGGAGGCGGGCGAGTTTCCGCGTGGTGTAGGCGGACAGCACCCGGTTGTCGAACCGCTTGTTGTTGAAGCCGATGACAAGCTCGAGGCTGAAGAGATGGTCAATCAGCCGGTCGGTTTCTTCCTCCGGGTAGCTGAAGAACCTGTCCTGCCCGCCGTCATAGAGCACGGCCAGGCTGACGCCCATCCGCTCGGCCTGATGCCAGCCGCCGACATCCTGGGCCGATCGTTTCGTTTCCACGTCAAAGACCCCGAATCGTTGCGGCAGGGTAAAGGGCGGAGCCGCCGTTGCCTCTGCGCACTCCGGCCGCGGCAGGTGAATCCGCTTCCCTGCCGGCGGCCCCGGCCGTTTTCCTTCCCCCGGCCGCATCAGTCCCTCCAGCAGGTCCAGGCAGCACNNNNGGACGGTTGCCCGAGCCGCATTTCGGCGAGTGAACGCAGGAAGGGCAGCCCAGTTCACAGGAGCAGTCCCGGACAGCAGCCAGGGTCCGCTCCAGGAGGCGGTCGATGAGGGAGAACGCCTTGGCGGTCAGGCCGACACCGCCGCTGTGGCCGTCATAAATGAAGACCGCGGGCCCCTCCAGTTCCTGGTGCCAGGGATGGGAAATCCCGCCGATATCGTTGCGGTCGCACAGCACCAGCAGCGGCAGCATGGCGATCATGGCATGCTCCAGGGCGTGAATGCCGCCCATGAAGTGCAGCCGCCTCTGCTCGGCCCGCCGCATCAGGGATTCGGGGATCTCAAGCCAGAACCCCTCGGTCTCGAAAACCTGCGGCGGCAGGTCAAGGGGGCAGCGGCCGATGACCCTCTGGCTGCCGATGAGAATCTTCAGGTAGCCGGTAATGACTTCCGTGACCTGCAGGCGGCCGAAATGAACCTTTGAGCCGCCGACGGTCCTGGAGTCGTAGATTTGAAGAATGGTGGTGGTTTTGGTGGAGAGCGGTCTGGTGAAATAATGGCCCTTGAAGGGGCTGACCGCTATTTCCCTGCCCTCGATGTCGAGGTGGTCCACCAGCCAGCTCCGGGCCATATGCAGGTACACCGCCCCGGGATGGCAGTCCTTGAAGGCCCGGAAGCCGTCGATCTCCCCAAGCTCCTCCCGGCCGGAACGGTGGAGTATCCGGTAGCGCGCCCCGCCCCCCCGGAGATCGACATCCCGCTGGGGGTATTTCCTGGCCGCGAACCACGTTTCACCGTCCGCTGAAGACAGCAGGCTCCCTTTCCGGGTCAGCCCGGCGAGCAGGTCCGGGATAAAGGAGGGGGAGCAGATCCGGTCACCGGCGGTCAGAGGGGCCTCGGCGGCGGCGCAGACGAGATGCTGCCCGGCGATGGTCCTGTTGTCCGGGTTGAGCACGGCCGCCTCCACGTCGCGGCTGAAGAAATCTTCCGGGTGGCGCATGAAATGCTGATCAAGGGCATCCTCGTGGCCGATCAGCACGACCAGGGATTCCTGCCGGCCGCGGCCCACCCTGCCGGCGCGCTGGAGAGTGGCCATTATTGATCCCGGATAGCCGACCAGCAGGCAGATGTCCAGACTGCCGATATCGATGCCGAGCTCCAGGGCCGAGGTGGAGATCACGCCCAGCAGCGTGCCGTCGGCCAGGCGCTGTTCAATGGCCCGCCGGTCCTCGGGCAGGAAACCGGCCCGGTACGAGGCGATCTTGTCCTTGAGGTCGCCGATTCGCCGGGCCGCCCACATGGTGATCAGCTCGGTCATCTTGCGCGACTGGGTATAGACAATGGTTCGCAGGCCCCGCCGGATCGCCGCCTCCAGGAGAAGGGTGGCGGTGTAGGGCGCCGAGTCCAGCGGGTTGAGCAGGATCATGTTCCGCGGCGGCCGGGGTGCGCCGGAAACGGTCAGCGGTGCCGCCGTCTCGTCGATCAGGGCCGCG
>JALHJD010000387.1 GCA_022837185.1 Desulfobacteraceae bacterium | reverse complement strand
AAGCCGGAGCGACCGTTCATTGAACAGGCGGAAGGCCTGTTCGGGACCCTGCAAAACCACCTTGGCTTCCGTGAGCTGCGGTTCGTCGATCCGCCAGGTCTGCGGCGCGTTCTTGTATTCGATGGGAACCAGAAAATCGCGGCGGACGATATCGCGCTGATAGCCGAAGGCGACCCATAACATGCAGGCCAGTGCCAGAGCGATGACCTTTTCCTTGGTGTTTTCCCTGAGCCAGCCCCAAAGCGGCCTTTTCCGGGGCGCGGGCTGATAGCGAATGTCGTATTTTTCCAGAATTTCATTGAGGGCCGAGGCGCCGGGCACCACCGTCAGCGTTTCCCGGTCGGCGACGGAAATGGTTCCCCGTTCCTCCGACACGACAATGCAAAGGGCGTCCGAGCGCTCCGTCAATCCCAGCGCCGCCGTGTGGCGCAGGCCGATATTGCCGTGCTGGGCGATGTTGACGGAAAGAGGCAGGTGGCAGCCGAACAGGGCGACGCGGCCGTTTTTAATGACCACCGCGCCGTCGTGGCCCATGGAATGGGGATCGAAGATGCTGGCCAGCAGGGGCTCGCTGAGCCGGCCGTCGAGCGCGATGCCGCCGGTCAGATGGCGGTCCAGCGGATCACTGCCCGCAATGACGATCAATGCGCCGATGCGCTTTTTGGCCAGATTGCCCGCCGTCTCGGCGATGATCCGCGCCGCCTTTTCCATCTCCGACAAGGGCCGGACCTCGCGGCGCAGATTGCCCAGCATCGCCAGGCGCTCGAAAAAACCGCGCAGGTCTTCCTGAAAGATCACCACCAGCACGAAAAGCAGAATGGCGAAAAAGCCCTGCAGGACGATCAGCGTGAGGTAAAGCTGGAAAAACCGGGCCAGGAGGTACACGCCGCCCAAAAGCAGAATGCCGATCAGAACAAAGCGCGACGCCCGCGTCTTGAACCACATCAGAAGCGCGAAGATCATCGCGGCGATGATCATCATATCCAGGACATCCTGTATCCGGATGCTCTTGATCACCGTTGCGGCGGCAGTGAGAAAATCCATAAGATTTGCTTTCCGGTTCGGGAGAATTTTCCGCGTGTTTTATAACGGCATTTCCAACAGTGTGTCAAGCCCGATTGCCGTAAAAACTCCGGGGCACCGCTGCGGCGGCCGGCCCAAAAAAAAGGCCGGCCGGCCGGCGGAAAATCGTTCCCGCCTGCCGACAGGCCTCCAGACGTCGCCCCGGGGAGTTTCTGGCCGCGAGCCGTCTCCCCGGACGTCGAATTTATTTCTTGTAGCTGTACCAGCCTTCGCCGGTTTTCTGGCCGAACTTGCCTTCGGTGACTTTTTTCACAACGCTGGGCGAAGGAAGATCCGCCGCATCGCCGGTTTCATAAAAATGGCTCATGCCGATGTCGTAGGTCAGGTCGATGCCCGTGAGATCCATCAGGCGGAACGGACCCATGGGATGGCCGGCGCCGTATACGCAGGCCTTGTCGATGTCCTCGTGCGAAGCCACGCCCATTTCCAGCATCCAGAGGGCTTCCTTGGAAATGACCTTGAAAATGCGGTTCAGAGCAAAGCCGTCCACTTCCTTTTTGATGTGAATCGGAATTTTGTCGATCTTCAGGCAGAAGTCCATCATGCACTTTGCCGTTTCATCCGAAACATGGGGCCCCTGGACCACTTCGACCAGTTTCATGACCAGGGCCGGATTGAAGAAGTGAAGGTTGCAGAC
>JALHJD010000386.1 GCA_022837185.1 Desulfobacteraceae bacterium | reverse complement strand
TGTCACCCACCGCCGTCTCATGGAGATCGGCTGGCTCGACGAAGACGAACAGGGCCTGACCTGCCCCTACTGCTTTTCCTTTGCCGGCTCACCGCACCTGGCAGCCCGTCTTGCCGGCAGGACCATTGATGAGGAAAAAATCGCCGCCGCCACCAGGCGGCTTGAACAGGCCTACCGGTGGACCCTGGTGGAAGGGGCGGGCGGACTGCTCGTTCCCTTCAACGACAACCTGACCCAGCTCGACTATCTTGGTGCGCGGCACCGTCCCCTGGTCCTGGTCACCTCTGCCCGGCTCGGCTCCATCAACCATACCCTGATGAGTTTGGAAATTCTTCACGCCCGCCGGCTGCCCCTGGCCGGACTCGTCTATAATCTCTTCGCGGGGGGGCCGGACGAAATCGTCCGCGATTCCCTGCGCCTTTTTTCCAGGGCCCTTCAGGAGAACGGCTTTGCCGACAATATCGTGGTCCTGCCGCCCTGGCCGCATCCCGGCAGGGCCGAATGGCACAGGCTTGTCGATCAAACCGCCTGAAACCGGCATGATCCCCTGTCAGGCAATATGGCCGCGCTGCTTCCCAGGGCGGCCAGGGCCGCCATCGCTCCGACAAGGGCCCACCCCATGTCCGACTGCGTGTCCCAGACATAGCCCTGGGTGCCGAGGAACGACTCCGCCGCCTCCTCGCTGAGAAGGGCCACCCACCATTCGAGCAGTTCATAGAAAGCACTCAGAGCGAGGCAGAAGCAGACCGTCAGAAAATCGCGCCAGGCAGCGGTGCGCACCACCCTGCAGCGTATCAGAATTTCACGGGCCACGACCGCCGGAACAAAACCCTGGGCAAAATGGCCGAGCTTGTCATAATTATTGCGCTGCCAGCCGAACAGTTCTCCCAGCCGGTCAAAGAGCGGCACCTCCGCATAGGTGTAATGGCCGCCGACCATCAGGATTATGCAATGAACGAGGACAAGCAGGGCCGCCAGGGGAGTCAGGGGAAATGCGTGCCTGGTGAAGAACAGGATGCCTGCCGCGGCAAGGGCCGGTGCCACTTCCAGAAACCAGGTGGGATAATCCCGGGGATTGATCGCCGACCAGAGCAGAACGGCACCGAAGACCGTTCCCCAGGCCGTCACCGCCCACATTGAATACCCCCTTTTCCGGCGGGAATCCGATAGCTGCAAATGCATGCCCTTCGCCCGGCGGGAACAGATTTTTTTCTTGCCTGGACCCGCCAACAGTGTTATTGAGAACTATTATTAATAATTCCGGAGAACAGTATGTGCCTTGACGTCCGAATAACCTGTACGTGCGGAAAACACACCGTCCAAATGCACCTGCGGGACAATGTCATGACCAGGGAGGTCCTTGTCGCCCTGTTCTGCCCGCAATGTTCGAGGGGTGTGGCCATGGACGGGCAAACGACCCTGAACGACAACGACTGGGTCATCCAGTATGATCTCGACCTCGCCCGCTTCCTGGCCGCCGCCCGCCTGCAGCTGCCGCCGGACGCCGTTGATCCCGCTTTCCTGTTCGACAGCGGCTACGCCACCTGGCAAGAGATGTATCCCGGCGAACAGCACGACATTCTGGCTGAACGCCGGGAGATCATGGCCCTGCTCGCCGCCGATCCGGCCGGATATCTCAGGCAGATCAGCAGCTGGAACATCGCCCGGGTCGAACAACTCAAGGCGGACGGCTGGCGCAAGGCCCGGAATGCGTAGGCGGACAGAAAAATACCGCTTCCGCCCGGTGGGCCAACTCACTTCCCTTCCGTTTTCAGGCTGCCGGCATCGGACTGTTGTCCGGTCAGGGCCTGCGCCATGATGAAGATTTCCAGAATATCATTATACGACAGGATGCCCTTCCGCCTGCTATTGATTTGCCCAAGCATCTTTTCCGTGTAGATTTTTCCCGTTCCCTCGCACAGCCTCCGGACAAGGTCCTCCCCGGTCAGCCTGGAGTCAGAGGGGCCCGCCCGATTAGCGATTTTCCTTATTATTTCCTGCTTTACCCCAGCTTCCTCCCCGGCGCCGGCAGCGCCTGATCCTTTATGACATGTCAGGCCGAACGCCCGGCATTCCTGTTCCCTGAGACCCTTGATAAATTGTCTCCGCACATTGCCCGGCAGAAACAAGTCATCGTTGTCGTGGCAGAACAGGTACAGCGTCCTGGCCAGGATAAAGCTGGGTTCACGGTTGAATTCTTCAACAAGGAGGTCGTACAGGAGTTGTTTCACACCATTCATTGCTCTCCACCTCGGCTTGGTTCGGGCACCGTGTCGTGCCGGCGGATTCCTCT
>JALHJD010000063.1:20851-22236 GCA_022837185.1 Desulfobacteraceae bacterium | reverse complement strand
CCGAAAGAAGCAGTTCTTCCTCTCCCGCCCTGTTTATCCTTCCCGTGAGGCCGCACTCATACTCCATCAGACTCGTGGTCAGGGTTACCGGCGCCTGCTTGGCAATGAAGTAGGGAAAGGTCATTTCCAGCTCGGCCTCTTCCGCCTGCAGTTGCCTGAGAACTTCGGCCTGAAGCCGGGGAAAGACGGAGGCGCTGATTTCTTCCCGGTATCGGGCGAGGGCCTGGACCAGGACGGAAACGCAGTTTTCCCTCTGATGGTGGGGCATTGCCGCCTTCATCGAGATGGTGGCCACCGTTTGCTGCAGGGAGCCAGATTTTTCCCTGATGCTGATGGGGCAGGTGAAATCCTTTATGCCGACACTCTGCAGTTTCATGGCAAGGACATGCCTCCGGGTTGAGAAAAGCGATGATTCTCCGACACCGCCAACTGTAAACGGAGGGGTGCGCTCTGTCAACGGGCATGCCGTATCCGCCCTTTTGTCCCGCTCTCCGGTTATCTTGTTTGATGGAAGAATAAAAGTATGGTACTTTGCACAAATTTGATAATACCCATACACTGTTTATACAATGACGGCGGAACAGACAGTCAGACTGGACAAGTGGTTGTGGGCGGCCCGGTTTTTCAAGACCCGGTCGCTGGCCTCCAAGGCGGTGATCGGGGGGCATGTCCATGTCAACGGCAACCGGGTCAAACCGGCCAAAACGGTCCAGGTCGGCGACGGACTGCGCATCCGTCGGGGGGCCGAGGAATTTGATGTGGTTGTCCTGGAACTGCGTTCCCGGAGGGGGCCGGCGGTGGTGGCCAGGTCCCTCTACCGGGAGACCGAGGAGAGTATTCAGCGCCGTGAGCTGCAGGCCCGGACAAGACGCCTGGCTGAACCTTCCGGCGCTCCTCCGTCACGGAGGCCCGACAAGCGGGATCGAAGGAAAATACGGAAATTCATATTGAAAGATTAACCGCAATTCATGATGCAGTGCGCAGGAGGAAGAAATGAGGAAAGTTGAGCGGGCATTGATCAGTCTGACCGACAAATCGGGCATAGAGGCTTTTGCCGGGGCCCTGGTCGAACTTGGCGTGGAGATCCTTTCCACGGGGGGCACCGCCGCGAAAATGAGGAAGAGCGGTATCGCCGTGACCGATGTTGCCGAATTCACCGGGTTTCCGGAAATGCTCGACGGGCGGGTGAAAACCCTTCATCCCCTCATTCACGGCGGAATCCTCAATCAGCGGGAAAATCCCGACCACCGGGAGCAATGCGCCAGGCACGGCATCCGGCCCATTGACATCGTGGCCGTCAACCTGTACGCCTTTGAAAAAACCGTTGCCCGTCCGGACTGCACCCTTGCCGATGCCGTTGAGAATATAGATATCGGCGGGCCGAC
>JALHJD010000063.1:12312-20828 GCA_022837185.1 Desulfobacteraceae bacterium | reverse complement strand
TTTCCACGATGTCACCGTCATCGTCGATCCCGCCGATTACGACAGGGTAATCGGGGAAATCAGGCGGAACGGCAATACCGCCCTGACTACGCGTTTTGAGCTGGCGGTCAAGGTCTTCAAGCTGACGTCGGCCTATGATACGGCAATTGCCGCCTGGCTGAGCCAGGTCGACGCGGCATCGAACCCGTATTTTCAGGGGGCGTAGGCATGCAGAAGATGGCCGTGCTCCTCTCCGGCAGCGGCAGGACGCTGGACAATTTTCATGACCGGATCAACGATGGCACCCTGCGCGCGGCCGTCGAGGTGGTGATTTCCAACCGGGCCGGCGCCCTGGGGCTGGAAAAAGCGGCCAGGTACGGATATCCGGCTTTTCACGCCCCCGACTCCCGGGCAACCAATGAAATCATAGCCCGGTACGACGTCAACCTGATTGTCCTGGCCGGGTACCTCAAGCTGTATACGCCGCCGGCCGGCCTGCGGCGCAATGTCCTCAACATCCACCCTTCCCTGATCCCCGCTTTCTGCGGCGCGGGCTTTTACGGCCACCATGTGCATGAAGCGGTACGGGCCAGAGGGTGCAAGGTCAGCGGCTGCACGGTCCATTTTGCCAATGAGGTGTACGATGAGGGGCCCATCATTGTCCAGAAATGCGTGGCCCTCGAGGATGATGATACCCCCGATGACATTGCTGCCAGGGTTTTTGCCGCCGAATGCGAGGCATATCCCGAGGCGATCAATCTGGTTGACGACAAGGGGATTGATTATTTCTGGAAGAGGATGCAGACGCCATGACCAAAGTTATTATGACCGCCGCGGACATCGACCGCAGTCTGGACCGGTTGAGCCTTGAAATCCTGGAGCGGAACCACGGGGTTGACAACCTGGCCATCATCGGCATTCATACCGGCGGGGTGTATCTGGCGGAACGGATCCGGTGGAAGATAAACGTGCGGGAACAGGGAGAGGTGTTGATCGGCAGTCTTGACATCACCCTCTACCGTGATGACTGGAGCCTTATCTCCCAGAACCCCATTGTCCGCAAGACGGATATCGGTTTTTCCCTGGAGCAGCAGCGCGTGATCCTGGTCGATGATGTCGTCTTCACGGGACGCACCATCAGGGCGGCAATGGATGCGCTCATGGACTACGGCAGGCCGGCTTCGGTGCAACTGGCGGTGCTTGTCGATCGGGGAGGACGCGAGCTGCCGATCCAGCCCGATTATGTCGGCATGGCGGTCATGGCCGGAGCCAATGAGCGGGTCGACGTTCTGCTGGAGGAAAGCGGCGGGCAGGATGAAGTCGTCATTCACGAAAAATAACGATGCAGGCTACAACAGAGGCCAGGCCGGTCCATGGATAAAGCCGTAAGCGGCGGGGCAGGCTCCCCGCCTCGATGTCCCCAGAATCTCGCCCCCATCTGCCGGCGGGTCAGGGAAAAGATACAGAGTTACGATGAATACAACTTCAGCCCCCGGTATAATGATTTTCTCAAGGCTTTTTTCGACCTGGGCCAGGAATACGATTCCCTGGACGATTTTTACCGGATCTGCGTCGCCGTTCCCCTGCAGATGAAGTCCGTTCCCTGCGCGCTTTATTTATTTGACGAGAAAAAAGGAGCACTGCAGCTCATCTGCGACACCGACGAGGGCCTGTATCCGCAACCTGAACCGGCCCCGCCCTCCATCCACCTGCAGAGCGAATCGTACGAAACGGAATCGTCCTATATTGTTCCCATTTACAGCAGATCAATTTTCCATACCCCGGCCGAGGACCCGACCGGGGAAAACTGGTTCAAACGTGAAGGCATCGCCGGGAGCAATAAAATTTTCGGAATGCTGGAGGTGAAACAGCTCGAGAACCTGACGCCGAGTGATAAATTCTTTTATCAGAAATATTGCAACCGGATCGGCTACAACCTGTACAACAAGCTGATCGCCCAGCAGAACATCGAACACCTCAAGTTCATCAATTCCCTGGTTATGGATATTGAGCACAACATCATTATCCCCAATATGTACTTCAAGCATATTTTTAACCAGCTGAAGAAGAAAATTCTTGAAATCCGCGAGATACGGGATGCCCTCAGTGGTCTTGAAGTAGACGCCGAAGACCGGGAGCAGCTTGAAGAATGCCGGCGCCACAGCGAAACGATCCAGTCGGAAATGATGGCCTATCATTCCGATCTGGTGAAGCACCATGCCAATATCAGTCTTTTCCTGGAAAGTTTGTTCCGGCGGGAGCACTTCAAGAAGGGGCACCTTGTTCTGCGGCCGAGAAAGTGTTTTGTGGAAAAGGAGATAATCCTGCCCCAGCTCGAACATTACGCCAGCCGTCTGCGGCTGGCCAAGGTTGACATAGACCGCCCCTTGAACATGCTTGAAGAGGAATTTGAGATCTTGGTCGACGTGGGCCTGCTCGCCCAGGTCTATGCCAACCTTTTTTCCAATGCCGCCAAGTATGCCGCGGAAATCATCGACCACGACGGCCGGCCCCGCAAAGCAGTAGCGTACGGCCGCGAGCTGGTCGATGATTTCCCGGAAAAAGGCAAGCAGGGCATCAAATTCAACGTGTTCACCACCGGCCTCCACATCGACCCGGCCGTGGCGGAAAAACTTTTCGAGGAAGGAGTGCGGGGGGCCGGCACCGAAAACATCCCGGGCACCGGCCACGGCCTCTCGTTCATAAAACACGTTATAGAACTGCATGGCGGCCGGGTCGGGTATGAACCCACCAGGGAGGGCAACAACTTTTATTTCATCCTGCCGGTTCCTTCCTCGAATCCGCCCTTGAATCGGGGTGACGACAAATATTGATCGGTCATCGTCCTCTCTGCCACCTTATTTTTGTCCGGTTTCCGCCGGCAACGATTCCTTTCCCATGACCAACCGGACAACCAATCCTTCATA
The DNA here is from genome assembly GCA_022837185.1 of Desulfobacteraceae bacterium. Classification (GTDB taxonomy): domain Bacteria; phylum Desulfobacterota; class Desulfobulbia; order Desulfobulbales; family Desulfobulbaceae; genus UBA10518. The sequence continues at coordinate 17,922 of JALHJD010000063.1, read as the reverse complement.
CATGGAACTGCTGGCCCCGGCCGGTTCGTTTGCGGCCTTTGAGGCGGCCCTCGAGGAAGGAGCCGACGCGGTGTATGTCGGTGCGCCGGGACTCAATGCCCGGGCCCTGACCCGCGATTTCTCCCTGGCCGAAATCGACGCCATGATCCGCCGGGCCCACCGGAGCAAAGCCCGCCTCTACGTCGCCATGAACAGCCTGGTCAAGGAAAACGAGCTGCCCATGGCCGTGGAAGAGCTGGCCGGCCTTGAAGCAATGCGGCCCGACGCTCTCATCGTTCAGGATATGGGACTGATCAGGCTGGCCCGGCGTCATTTTTCCGACCTGCGGCTGCATGCCAGCACCCTGATGGCGGCCCATAATTCCCTGGGGGCGGCCGAACTTGCCGGCATGGGCATGCAGCGGATTGTCCTGGCGAGGGAGTTGACCATCGGGGAAATTGAGATGATCCGCCGCCGGACGATCGCTGAACTCGAGGTTTTTGTCCATGGGGCGATGTGCTTCAGTTTTTCCGGGTTGTGCCTGTTCAGCAGTCTGCACGGGGGAAAAAGCAGCCTGCGGGGCAGGTGCGTCCAGCCGTGCCGCCGCCGGTATTCCTGGCAGAAGAAGAATGTCGGAATCCGCCGGGGGGGAACAGCGGGAAAGGACGGTGGGTATCTCTTCTCCATGAACGATTTGTGCGGCATTGATCTCCTGCCAAGGCTGAAGCAGGCGGGCGTGGCCAGTCTGAAGATCGAGGGGCGGATGAAGAGCGCGGAATATGTCCGCAAAACTGTTCGGGCCTACCGGCTGCTGCTGGACGCCCATTCCCGGGGCACCCCGGAAAAGGCCCTGCTGGATGAAGTGCATCAGCTCCTGGACGAGGCCATGGGGCGGAGACGGTCCACCGGTTTTTTTCTGGACCTTCATCCCGGCGAGGCGGTGTCTCCTCATCTGTCAGGCAACATAGGAATCATGGTCGGCAAGGTGGGGAAGCTGGACACCTTCTCCCGGGGCGGGGCAGGGGTTCGGTCGGTCCTGACCGTGAATCTGCGCCGGGAAATCACGCTTGGCGACCGGCTGCGGCTGCACGATGAACGGTCGGGGGAACGGGCCAGCTTCACCCTCCGCTCGCTCAAGGCCGGAAATCGCACCGTTCGGCGAGGATCGGCGGGACAGCAGGTCACCATCATCGTCGAGCAGGACCTGTTGCCGGGAAAGCGCAAGTCCTTCCAGGGGAGCCTGTTCAGGGTCGATGTCGGCGGTTTGGGGAAGGAACAGCCGGTGCCCGTCGGAAGGGCCGGGGGACACGGGAGGACGGAGCCGCGGCCGGATCCCCGGAAGGTGGAACGGATTCTGCGGGAGATGGGGAAGACCGGACGGGAATCCGCCGGCCCGGCCGGCCCAAAACGCAGTCCAGGTTCACCAGGGTACCGGTGGTGGGCTCAGGTCCGTTCCTTCCAGGATATGCGGCAACGGCTGCCTGTTGCGCCGGAGCGGTATATCCTGCCGATGACCCGTGAAAATATCGCTCTGGCGGCCAGGATGTCGGATACATCACGGTCCAGGCTTTCCAGTATTGTCTGGCGCCTTCCTCCCGTCATCGCCGAAGAGGAGATCTCCTGGTACGCATCTTCCCTTGCCGGGCTCATCGAGGGAGGATGTACCGATTTTCAGCTTGGCCACTGGACCCAGAGAAGATTCTTCCGTGACTGCCTCGCCGCCGCGCCGGGACAGGTCAGGCTGCATGGGGACTATACCTTCAACATCCTCAACAGCATGAGCCTGCACTGCCTGCATGAGCTGGGTTTCGCCGGCCTGCAGTTCTCCATTGAGACGGACCGGGAAAATCTGGCCCTGGCTCTGGCCGGATTCCGGAACAGTTCCCCAAGGACCGGGGGTGAAGGCGGCTGCCGCATCGGGCTGTATGTGTACGGCAGGCGGTTTGTCAGCCCCAGGGGCGAGGTGTTTGTCCTTGACCGCGGGGCAGGAGTGACCTCGGCCCGTTCCGTCGTGCCGTTTTCCCTGCTGGAATGGAGCCGGGAACTTGCCCTCCTGGGGCTGGACTACCTGGTGATCGATTTCAGCGAGGGAAATTGCAAAAAAAACATGATGGAGTTTATTGCCCGCTTCAGCCGGCGGGGTGGAAACCTGCCTGTATTGACGGGAAATTACGACGGCGTGCTGCTCTGAATGTCCCTCTTCCCCTGTCGGCCCGGCCATGAGCCGGCCGGTAAAGAGAGCCGCAGGTATCCCCGTCATGCCCCGCGCCGGCGGAATCATTCCGGCGGACCGGCCCTGGTTCCGGCCTTCATTTTCTCCTGCCCGGTTCCGCTCCCGCCGGCAAGGTTCTTGCCTTGACAAACCGCGGCCTTTCCTTTAGTACTGCATGATTACCTTTTCCCCCGTACCCGATGGTTCAGGGATGGACAACAGTGCGGAAGATTGAAGTCAGCCAGCGCATTATCTCCCCTGGAAGCCGCGACGGTTCAAGACAATATGACGAATAAAGAGATCCTCTTCAGGCTTTTCCAGGTCATCCGGCCCTATTCGAAAAAGTTGATCATCGCCATGGCGGCAATGGTCGTTGTCGCCGGGTTTCAGGCGGCACAGGCCTATATGGTCAAATATGTCGTCGACGACATATTCGTCGACAAAAACGAACTCCTGCTGAAGATCCTTCCCCTGGCCCTGCTGGCCATTTTCTGCGTCAAGGGTGTCTTTTACTTCATCTACTCCTACATCCTCGAATGGGTCGGCCAGTGCGTCATCCGCGACCTGCGAAACGGGATCTACGAACATATCCATTCCCTGTCGTTGAATTTTTTTTACAGGCATTCCACCGGCAGCCTGACCTCCCGAATCATCAATGACGTCGCCCTGCTTCAAGGAGCGGTGTCCAGTGCCCTGATCCGGATACTGCGGGACGCCCTCTCGGTTGTCGGCCTCATCGGGGTTATTTTTTACATGGACTGGCGGCTGGCCACCCTCTCCATGCTTTTTCTTCCCCTTGCCTCCATCCCCATTGTCTATTTCGGCAGGCGGTTCCGCCAGGTCAGCACCAGCTACCAGGAAACCCTCGGCGAGGCCTCGGGCATCCTGCATGAAACCATTGCCGGAGCCCGCATTGTCAAGGCCTTCTGCATGGAGCACTATGAAAAATTGCGCTTCGGCAGAAAAATTGACGAAATCTTCAACATCCTGATGAAGGAAAACTGGTACCGGAGCTTCTCCCACCCGCTCATAGAGGTGATAGGGGGACTGGCCATGGCCCTGATCATCTGGTTCGGCGGCTACCAGGTCCTGCAGGGCAACTCGACTCCCGGTTCCTTCATATCGTTTCTCACCGCCCTGATCATGCTGTATGAGCCGATCAAGGGAGTCAGCAAGATCAATTCCACCATTCAGACCGGGATGGCGGCCGCCAACCGTATTTTTTCCCTGCTGGACATCCGTTCGGATATTGTCGAGAAGGAGCAGGCGGAAGAACTGCAGCCCTTTGCCCGGGAAATCGAGTTTGCCGATGCCGTTTTTGCCTATGGCAGGGAAGAACCGGTTCTGCACGGGATCAACCTGCGGGTGCGGAAGGGGGAAATCCTGGCCGTGGTCGGCCCCAGCGGCAGCGGTAAAACAACCCTGTCCAACCTGATTCCCCGTTTTTATGATGTCAGGGAGGGAGCGGTGCGGGTGGACGGCCGGGATGTCCGGGATGTCACCCTGAAATCGCTGCGCCGGCAGATAGCCATGGTCACCCAGCAGACGATCCTGTTCAACGATACCGTCTATAACAACATCGCCTATGGACGGGAAGGCTGTACGCGGGAAGAGGTCATCGAAGCGGCCCGTGCCGCCTATGCTATTGATTTTATTGAGGAGCTCCCCATGGGGTTCGACACGGTGATCGGCGAGTCCGGGGCAAGGCTGTCCGGGGGCGAGCGGCAGCGGGTTTCCATCGCCCGGGCCCTGTTGAAGGATACGCCCATCCTGATACTCGATGAGGCCACCTCGTCCCTGGATACGGAGTCGGAACGCCAGGTCCAGAAGGCGCTGGAAAATCTGATGCAGCACCGCACCACCATCGTCATTGCCCACCGCCTGTCCACCATCAAGAACGCCGACAGAATCATCGTGATGAAAGAGGGCAGGATCGTTGAGGAGGGCACCCATGATGAACTGCTCGCTTTGGGGGGCGAATATCGGATTCTCCACAACATGCAGTAAATGGACGGTCCGGCCGGTGTCGGCCGGATATATCATATGCGAAGGAAAGTTTCAGATTGAACATGACACCCTCCAAAGCTCCCCTGATCCTCCATACCGACTGGTCGCGCAGTTTTGGAGGGCAGGAAATACGAACCTTGACGGAACTCAGGGAAATGCGGCGCCTCGGCTTTCGCTGCCGCCTGCTCGTCCCGGCGGAAAGCGAACTTGCCCGCCGTGGAGCGGCGGAGGGACTGACGGTTTACCCGGTGGAATTCAACTCCAAGTTTCACCTTCCGTCCTGGAGAAGGCTGGCCGCGGCCTTCAGAACACTGCGGCCGGCCGTCGTCAACACCCATTCCTCCGAAGACAGTTGGATGGCCGGCGCCGTGGCCAGAATGTGCGGAGTGCCGCTTATCGTCCGTACCCGGCATGTTCTGTCGCCGGTTTCCTCCACCTTCAGCTACACATTTTTCCCCCATGTCATCCTGGCCTGCAGTGAAGCCATCCGGGAGGGGTTGATCGGACAGGGGGTTGCAGCCGAAAAGATCGTGGTGCAGCCCACCGGAGTCGATGAGGAACGCTTCCGCTTTTCCATGGACAAGCGCAAGGAGATCCGGGAGCGCTACGGCGTCGGCGAAGGGGAAATCCTGGTCGGCAACGTCGGCTTTCTGCGCGAGTACAAGGGACACATCTTCATCATCAAGACAGCCGCCGAGATGCCGAAGGAATACAGGTTCATGCTGGTGGGGGGCGGCCAGGATCTGCCCCTCCTGCAGGCCGAGGCGGACAGCCGGGGACTCGGGGACAGGTTAATTTTCGCCGGCCACCAGGAACGGCCGGAGGATTTCTTTTCCGCCTTTGATATCCTGTTTTTCTCTTCCAGGGATACGGAAGGCATTGCCCAGTCATTCATCCAGGGCCTGCTCTACGGCCTGCCGCTGCTGGTCTGCAGGACTCCCTCCCTTCTGGAGCCCCTGACAAGCGTTCGGAATTACCGTCTCATCGAGTATGACGACGTGGCGTCGGCGAAGGAGGGATTGCTGTACCTGAGCTCCGTACCGCGGGGCGACGGGCAGGCGGTGGAGGCGCAGAGACGGGCGCTGGCTGCCCGCTATGGGCTGCGGGCAATGATCGACAATCTGCTGCGGATCTATGCGCGGTTCGGAATTGCGCCTCCGGCGGACGCAGATGGAATAAACTTCCCTTGAGGCGGAGACCCGTCGCGGGGGGTGGAGCTGCACCGGCTGGACCGCACGGGTGCCGCAAAATGACGTGATGGACGGATCATGAAACAACAAGCTTCAGTCGCTGCCGCCCGGGTCAATTCCTGGCTCATGCCCCTGCTGGCCATGAGCCTGCCCCTGTCCACCGCGGCGGTTACGGTGCTGGCGCTGCTCATCGCCGCCGCCTGGGCCATAGAAGGCGATTAT
>JALHJD010000063.1:0-12257 GCA_022837185.1 Desulfobacteraceae bacterium | reverse complement strand
CTGCTGTACATCCTGGGCATTGCCTGGAGTGGGGATAAAAGCTCCGCTGTGGAGATCATCGACAAACAGTGGAAACTTTTCCTGATGCCGCTGTTTCTCACCATGGTCCGGCCGGAGCACCGGCGGCGGAACATCTATTTTTTTCTGGCCGGCCTGACCGCCGCCATGGTGCTGACCTATCTGGCCTGGTTTGAACTGTACCATTACGGCGGGGTCACAAGGGAGCATCCGACCAGAAAGGTATTCCACGTGGTGTATAATCCCATGCTGGCCTTCGGGTTTTATCTGGTGGTGCATGAGATCCTGTGGGGCGGAGCGGGCAGGGCCGGGCGGATCGGTTTGGTCCTTCTGGCCGGGGCAATGGCCATGAATATGTTCATAACCGAGGGCAGGGCGGGACAGGCAGCATTTTTTGCCATGATCGTTCTGCTGCTGCTCCAGTATTTCAACTGGAATCTGCTCAAGGGCCTGTTCTGGGCGGCGATTGTCATTCCCGTCCTGTTCACCGCCCAGTACAATCTCAGTCCGACCTTTCAGCAGCGGGTGAACGCGGCCTGGTCCGAAGCCGCGGCCTGCAAAACCGACCCGGGGACATCGATCGGCATGCGCCTTCTGTTCTGGCGGAATTCCTGGGAAATCATCAGGGAGAATCCGCTCATCGGGGTCGGGACCGGCGACTTCAAACAGGCGTATGCGGAGGTGAACGCCCGGCGGAGCCCAGGCATGCTGGTCACCGACAACCCCCACAACCAGTATGTTCTCGTTCTCTCCCATCTGGGGCTGGTCGGCCTGGTTTCCCTGCTGGCCGTGTTTGCCGTCCAGGTCAGGCAGGCCTTTGTGACAAGGGACGGGCTGCAGCGGATGCGGCTGGCGCTGCCGGTTCTTTTTCTCCTGATAATGATGAGCGAGTCCTATCTGCTTGTTTTTGAAACGGGATTTCTTTTTTCTCTGTTCAGCGGCGTGCTGTATAAAACGGAAAGCGGCCGCGCACAGATCGCGTAGGCTAAGAATATGGACAAACGATACTGGCTTATTCTGTCTTACCGGGCAAACATCGACGGCTCGGCCTGCGCCCAGCACATCGATGACAGACTGCCCATCCTCCGTGAGCGGGGCATCACCCCGGTGCTGCTGACAGGAACCATCGGCGGCCGTTCCCAACACTTTCCCCATTTCCGCTGCCTGTCCATTGCCCCCTCGGGCATCCGCTTTGAACTGCGCCATTATCTGCGCAAGCGTTTGCCGAAAAGATGGCAGTTCAAACTGGTGGAGACAATCCTGCTGCTGCCGGTGCTTCCCTTTTATCTGCTCGAAAAACTCATCATCAACCTGGAGAGTGAATGGTCCTGGTTCTTCCTCACCTCCATCCGGGGCTACTTCCTCTGCCGTCGCTTCCGGCCCGAGGTGATTTATTCGACCGGGGGGACGGCATCGGCCCATGTGGCCGCTGATATTATCAGCGGCCTGACCGGCCTGCCCTGGCTGGCGGAGACCCAGGATCCCCTGGTGCATGACCGGGACTGGCGGAGAGGGAAGACCGTGCTCAAGGTGTACAGCTGGCTGGAGACGCGGATCTGCCGGAAGGCGGATGCGTTCATATTCCTGGCCGAGGCCGCCCGCGCCAACTCGGGGAGCCGGACCGGGATGCCGGAATGCGGAACCGTGATCTATCCGGGCGCTGAACCGGCCATGTTCCAGAGCGGCCTCTATGCTAAAGGGCACCGGTGTCATTTCGCCCATTTCGGCACCCTCAACGGAACCAGGAACCTGGTGGTGTTTCTGCAGGCGGTGCGCCTGCTGCTTGACAGCGACCGGATCGATGCGGACAGGATCCGGATTGACATCTACGGCTCCCTGGACGGAGGGTCGCGGCGGGCGATCAAACAGTTCGGACTGGGGGCCATCGTGGCCGATCATGGGATCCTGACCCGCCGCCAGGCGCTTGCCGCCATGCAGAAAACCGACTGTCTGCTGCTGATCCAGAATACGATATTCTTCTCGACGGAAACCATTCCTTCCAAAGTGTACGAATATCTGCTGAGCGGTCGGCCGATCCTCGGCCTTGTGCATCATAATGACGAATTGAGGGATATGCTCCTGAACAGCGGCAATTTTCCGGTCCCGGCGGATCAGCCGGAAGCCGTGGCCGATGCGGTGGACAATATCATGCAGCGCTTCCGGGACGACTCGCTGAGCACCTGGGTACCGTACCCCGACTGGACGGTGGCCGCGGCGGTTGATCAACTGCTCCGGCTCGGCGGTAAGGCGATCCGGCGCCGCGCCGGGCAGGGAGAACGGCAGGGATAAACTGCCCGGCACCCCGGTATCGCGGGGTCCGGCGGAGTGGCTGCCGCCCCTGTTTTTCCAGTGGTGGGCCCGGACTTTTCGGGTATACTGGGGAAAAGGGAAGCCCGCGGAAAGGGTCTGCGGAGCAAAGCTCCCCCCGCCGGCTGTTTTCTGCCCCGGAAGGACCCTGACCATTTCGACCGATCCCGGAGGAAGCATTGGATCACCCTCGAGTGCTCTGCATTTTCGGAACTCGCCCCGAAGCCATCAAAATGGCGCCGGTCATTCAATCGCTGCGGCAACACGGGGAGCGCATCCTTCTCAAGGTCTGCGTGACCGCCCAGCATCGCCAGATGCTTGATCAGGTGCTGCACCTGTTCGGTATTGTCCCTGATTATGACCTCGACATCATGCGCGCGGACCAGGATCTGTACAGTCTCACCGCGGCGCTTATCCGGGAACTGCAGGCGGTTGTCGCCGGGGAGGGGCCGGACCTGGTGCTGGTCCACGGCGACACCACAACCACGATGGCCGCGTCCCTGGCGGCGTATTACGGCCGGACGGCCGTGGGGCACGTTGAAGCGGGGCTGCGCACCGGGGACAAGTACCGGCCTTTTCCCGAGGAAATGAACCGGCGGCTGACAGGTGTCCTGGCCGACCTCCATTTTGCTCCCACCGAGGCGGCCCGGCGCAACCTGCTGCGGGAAGGGGTGAACGACGAGAGGATTGCCGTTACCGGCAACACGGTAATCGACGCCCTGTTTCAGATCCGGGACCGGATCAGGTCCGACAGCGGGCTGCGGCAGGCCCTAAACCTTTCTTTTCCCTGGCTCGGGGAGGGAAGGCGCCTTGTCGTCATCACCGGGCACCGGAGGGAGAATTTCGGCCGGGGCATGGTGGAAATATGCAGGGCCCTGGTCGATCTGGCCGGGGCATGGCCGGAAGTGGATTTTGTCTACCCGGTTCACCTCAATCCCAATGTCCTCGATCCGGTCGATCAGATACTGCGTTCCTCCGGCCGGGTCAACCTGCGCCTGATCGAACCGCTTGACTACCTGCAGTTCGTCTATCTTCTGATGCAGTGCCACCTGGTCCTGACCGATTCGGGCGGCATACAGGAGGAGGCTCCGTCGCTGGGAAAACCGGTGGTGGTCATGCGGGAGACCACCGAGCGCCCCGAGGCGGTCGAGGCGGGAACCGTCCTGCTGGCGGGCAGTTCCCGTGAACGGATAGTGCATGCGGTCTCAAGGCTGCTTGCCGATCCCCGCCATTATGCCGCCATGAGCCGGGCGATCAACCCCTACGGAGACGGCCGGGCCGGGCCGAGAATAGCAGAGGCGATCCTCGGTTTCCTGGCGGGGCAGAAAAAAAGGGAGCGGACGGAACATGCGGGACAATGAAGGCCGGGCTACGGTGACAAGGCCGATCCTTCCGGCCTTGAACAGTTCCGGGTTCACCTTTCTCGAGGTCCTGGTGGCGGTGGCGATCATCGCCATCGCTTTTGTCACCCTCATCGGTTCGCAGTCGCAAAGCGTTTCCGTCGCCGGCGATTCCCGCTTCAATGTGGATGCGGCCCTCCTGGCCCAGCAGAAGCTGGCCGAACTTGCCATGGCCGACTTCGATGATGTCTATTCCGAAACAGGAAATTTTGAGGAAACCAACCCGGCCTACTGGTGGAGGACCGAGGTCCGGGATGTATACGATGATGAAACGGGCATTCCCGGATCAGGGGAGCTGCTGAAGCTGGTTGAGCTCACGATAACGCTAAGCGAGGAGGGGCGGCAGGCATATGTGGTCAGGACCCTTGTCATGCGCAAACCGGAGGCGGAGAGCCAGTGATCGGCACTAACCGGTGGATGCGCATTCTGCGGTGCAGCCGGGCAATGACCCTGCTGGAGATCATGCTGGCCCTGCTGGTGCTGGCAATGGTCTTTTCCATGGTGGCCATTTCCCTGTCGGGCAGCCTCCGGGTGATTGAAGCAACCCGCGAGCAGGGAGAAATATACTTCCGGGCCCAGGTCGCCCTGCAGCGGATCAGCGAGGACCTGGCTTCGGCGCTGCTGGTCGACGGCTTCGAGTTCATCGGCGAAAATGGAGAGATCGACGGCCGCCCCGCGGCCGCTCTTTCCTTCACCTCCACGGCCCATGTCGTTTTTGATCCCCAGTACGATCATCCCGGCATCGCCCATATTTCCTACAAAATGGTGCCCGGCGACAACGACGGGGACGAGATGGTCCTGGTGCGGGAAGACCGTCTGCTGGGGACTGCACCGATGCCGGAATCCGGGCCGGAATACGGGGACGAGGTTCCGGAGAGCGGATATATGCTGAGCGACAGGCTGCGGTCGATGCGTTGTACCTATTTTGACGAGACCGGGGAAGAACATGAGACCTGGAGCACGGTTGCAGAGGATCAGGACGATCTGTCCCTGCGGAAATTACCGGTGGCGGTGCAATGTACCCTCGACTTCTGGTTGGACAGGGAAAACGAGACCAGTCTTGAGTTCACGACGAAAATCCTTCTCCCCGTCGGGCTGATCAATGCGGAAAGCGCGTAAGACCCGGGAGGCAGGAGTCGCTCTGGTACTGACCCTGCTTGCCGTCAGCTTCATGATCGCCCTGACCGTGCAGCTGTTTTCCTCCGTCAACCTGCAGATGCAGGCTTCGGTCAACCTGAGGGACAGCGTTGTGTTCGACGCGCTGAACAGGTCCGGCCTCGACCTTGCCCGGGCCGCCCTGGCGGCCGATCAAAAGGAAAACGGTTTTGATTCTCTGCAGGATCTGTGGAACACCCTGGATCCGGAAGCCGTTACCATGCTGCTGGGGGAGGGGGACCGGGTGGAGGTTGCGGTTGCCGATCAATCGGGCCGGCTGCAGGTCAACGCCCTGGTCTCCACCGAACAGGACCCGGCAAGGAGAAAGCTGGAGGAGGAAGCACAGCACAGAGTATGGATGCGGTTTCTGACGTCCGGCCTGTTCGCCGTAGAGGACAGCGACAGGGCCGAAGCCCTGATTGACGCCATCCGTGACTGGATCGACCTCGATGACGACGAACGCGAAAAGGGCGCGGAAAGCGGATATTACCAGGGACTGTCCCCGCCGTATGCAGCGCGCAACGGTGCGGTGCAGCACCTCGAGGAACTGTTGCTTATTCGAGGAATGACACCGGACATATTTTATGGTAATGAGGAGCGTGCCGGCATTGCGCAATTTTTGACGGTATACGGCCGGGACGGTAAAATCAATATCAATACCGCGCCGGCCGAGGTCCTTCTCTCCCTTGCCGACACCATGGACGACCGTATGGCCCAGGATTTGATCGAGTTCAGAGAGGACCCCGGAAACCGGGAACTGCTGGCCAATCCCCTGTGGTATAGAGAGGTGATCGGCCTGAGCGAGGACCTGAACCTGGCCGAGGGGCTGCTGACGGTTGCCAGCCATTATTTTACCGTGACGACATCCGTGGAGCACAACCGGATCGTCCGGACCGGGAAAGGCGTTCTGTTGCGCAATGACGACGGGACCCAGAATCTTCTTTCGTGGGAAGTCAGGTAGGAATGGATGAAGCGCGAAATACTCGGGCTTGACATCAGCGATGACTACATCGCCGCCGTGGTCGTCCAGGGGAGCGGGCAGGACAGAAGGATAACCGCCTGCGGCCATGCGGAGCTTGCCGACAGAAGAATGCTGGGCGATGTATTGTCCGTCCTGCTGGACAAGCTGGCCTGGAAGGGCGGCAGATGCGCCTGCGGGATTTCCCTGGATGGGGTCAGCCTGCGCAACCTGACCGTGCCGTTCCTCGAACGGAAGAAAATCGACCAGGTTCTGCCCCTGGAGCTCGAGGACCAGCTTCTCACCCCCGTCGGCGACCAGATCATTGAGTATATCGCCACCGGTACCGTTGAAAGCAGCACCGGTATTCTGGTCGCGGCGGTCGAAAAGGCAAGGCTGGGCCAGGACCTGGAAAATCTGCGGCTGCACGGCATAATTCCCCGGAGCGTCACCCTCCGCAACGTCGCCCTTGCCGAACACCTTCTCAAAAACGGCAAACTGCCCTCCAGCTTTCTCCTGCTGGACGCCGGGGTCCATTCCGTCAACATGGTGCTGACGCGCAACGGCCGGGTGGCCTTTATCCGCCGGCTTCCCTATCCGGAGAGAATGTTCATCCAGGCGCCGTTTTCCTTCCGCAACGGCCTGGCAACCATTGTCGATTATGGCGAGGCGAAACAAAGCATCGTCTCCCTCGGTGAGGATATCGAGCGCACCATCGCTTTTTCCAGGGCCAACGGCGCCGTCGACTCTTTCCCGGATCTGGTGGTCATGAGCGGCAGCATGGCCCAGGAGCGGCAGTTCAGGGAACTGCTCCAGGAGGCGATCGGCCATGAGGTCATCGCCAGCGATCTGCGGGATGGTGCCGGCGTGCAACTCGACGGCGCGGTGGCGGAACAGTGGGAGCCCGCCTTGCTGGACCATGCCCTTGCCCTCGCCCTGCGAGGCATCCAGAAGAAACAGGCGATGAACTTCCGCAAGGATGAATTCGCCCCTGAGAGGCTGCTTTTCGCCACCCGCAGACAGATGGCCGCCGCCGCTTCCCTGGCCGTGGTGCTCATTGCCGCGACCCTGGCCTGGCTCGGCTTTGATTATCATGACCTGAGGACCAGCTATGATGCCGCCGGGGAACGAATGAACCAGCTGTACAGGGAAACCTTTCCCGAGGCGACCCGGATAGTCGACCCCCTGGCCCAGATGCAGGCCAACGTTCGGGATGTCCAGGCCCCGGCCATTGCCACTCCGGTCTTTTCCGGCGAGAAAAGGACCCTGAACCTGTTGGCTGATATTTCCGGCCGTATTCCCGAGGCGATAGAGATCCATGTCTCCCGCCTGGTCATTGACCAGGATACCGTCCAGCTCAGGGGAACCACGGATACCTTTAATAATGTCAACATAATACAGGGCAACCTGCGGAAGTCGCCCCTGTTTTCCGATGTCAATATCGTGTCGGCGGCGGCCGACAAGGACAGCGGGAAGATTCGTTTTGAGCTCAAACTGCAGATCGGAGGCATTTCATGATCAAGGTTTCCCGGCGGGACCGCATGGTGCTTGCCGCCGGCGGTACCGTATTGCTGATATTTTTTGTTTTTCAGTTGGGAATCTTCCCCCTGCTGGACAAGCGGAGCCAGTTGCGGCGCGGCATCGAAACCAGGGAAGAGGCGCTGGTCCAGATGCGGGACCTGCAGGCCCGCTACCGCGAACTGCACGGCAAGGCCAATGCCCTGCTGGACCAGTTGGGCAGCCGGGAAGCGAATTTCAGCCTGTTTTCCTTCCTCGAACAGATGGCCGCCAAAAGTGAAATCAAGCAGAATATCGCTTACATGCGTCCGTCGACCACGGCAGGTGAGGGACCATTCAGGGAAACACTGGTGGAAATGAAGCTGCAGGAAGTAACGTTGAAACAGCTGGTTGATTTCCTCATCCTCGTTGAGGCGCCCGAAAAAATCGTGGCGCTGAAGAGGATTTCGATCCAGGAGAATACCCAGCGGAAAGGCGCCCTGGATGTAATCATGCAGGTCGTCAGCCTGGACCGGAGCACCGAAGGTGCGTAAAACGGAAACGGTGGCGAGATGAAGCGATTTGCCGGCTGGCTGTTATCATCCCTGGGATACCTGCTGTATACCCTCGTGGTCCTTGTCGTCCTGCTCTGGTTCCTTTTCCCGGTTGATAAGGTCCGCGTCCGGCTGCAGGCCGGCATGAACGCCGCCGGGACCGATGCACGCTGGGAAATAGCCGGTTTGCACAAGGCCTGGCCGTTGAGTATCGTTGCCTCGGGCGTCCGGTTCAGGGAGGGGGAAAACGGTGGCGAACCCCTGATTCTGATCAATGAATTGAAAGTAACGCCCGCTGTCCAAGGGCTGCTCACCATTGGGGAAAGGATTCCGGTCCGCTATCAGCTCCGTTTCCTTGACGGCACGGTGCGGGGAAACGGGGAGTATCATCCGGCGGACGGCCTGGTCCGGGGCGAAGGACACCTTGAAAACCTCGATCTGACCGGGCTTGATGAAATCTGGCGGAAAATGAACAGGAAGGCGGCCGGGATCGTGTCAGGCCGGTTCAGCGTCCAAGGGGCGTGGGGCAATCTTTCCCAACTCGAGGGGCAGGCGGACCTGGTTGTCAGCGACGGGCACATCGACCTGTACCAGCCGTTTTTCGGTCTTCCCCAGCTGACTTTCAGCAGGATGAGCACCGTATTCAATCTCCGTGACGGCGTCGTCACCCTGGAGCAGGGTGACGTCGAGTCGAAAATGCTGGCAGCCGAATATGCCGGGACCGTTACCCTGGCGAATCCGCCCGGGCTGAGCGAAATCAAGGTAAACGGCTCCCTGGAGCCGCGCCCCGAACTGCTCGGCGGCATAAAGGACCGGACGGCCCTTGCCCTGATCAGGAACCAGCTGAAGGAGAACAGGCTTTCCTTCGCGGTCAGCGGCACCCTCCTGGAGCCCGGCATAGCCTTTGAAGGGACATCCGGAGTGATAGACGGAATAATTCAGGGGGGCGCGCGGTAAAGGTGTTGCGGGTCATCATCAAACTGGCACTGATTTTCGTCCTCGTCTATGGGGGGGTGAAGATATGGTACGGGCGTCTGGAGGAAAAGCTTCTGGTCCTGCCGGAGCCGGCTGAAACCGCGGCGGTGCCGGCGGAGACGGAGGAGAAGACGGAAATATTGCGAAAGCCGGATGATTATACGATAATAGTCGCCAGAAACATATTCCAGGCCAACATCGAGACGCTGGAAGCTGAAGAAACGGTGGAAGAAGAACCCGAAGAGATCGAGCCCACCAAGCTCAAGGTTTCCCTGATGGGCACGGTATCCGGCGATGAACCCGATGCCAGGGCCATTATCGCCGACGACCTGAAAAAACAGCAGGACATCTACCAGGTCGGCGACACGGTTCAGGGCGCCCTGATCAAGGCCATTGAACGCGGCCGGGTGATACTGCACGTCAACGGAGTCGATGAAGAGCTGACCCTGGCCGACCGGGAGGGGGGAGGACCGGCCTATGAGCCGCCCCCCTCCGAATACTACCAGGAGCCTGTCGAACCGGAACTGCCTCCTGAACCTGTCGTTCCGCAGGAGGTCATTCAGGAGGAGGTGGTGCAGGAGGAAGCGCCGCCGGAAGTTTTGGAACAGCCCGAAGCAGGCGAGGTTCCCGAGCCGGCTGAACAGATTACGCCGGAAGTGCCGACCCGGGGCGCTCCCCCCGTCCGGCCCCGCCCCTACCGGCGGCCGGCAAGGGTCGGGCCCGGAACCCCGGGATCATCGGAGTATTGACGGTGGAAATGGGGGGCTGAATTTCTCCTGCAGAACAGGAAGCAATCCGGGACCGAATGGGCCGGATGAATACAGGTGGAGAAGAGTCAAGGATCAATGAACGCACGAACAGTTTGCAGCAGCTTATTGAGGTGGAAACGCCTGACCGGTGCCCTCGGCTCCCTGGTCATGCTCTGTATCGGCGCAGGGCTGATTACATTGCTCATGGGGCCCGTCCGCGCCGGCGCCCAGGAGACGGAAGGCCCGGCAAGCAGATATGTCACCATTGATTTCAATGATGTCGATATCAACCTGTTCATCAAGTATATCAGCGAGTTGACCGGCAAGAACTTCATTGTCGACAGGACCGTCAAGGGCAAGGTGACCATTCTTTCGCCCACCAGGATATCCGAGGAGGACGCCTATCACGTGTTCGAGTCCGTTCTCGAGGTCCATGGATTCACCACGGTACCGAGCGGATCGGTCATCAAGATCATACCCTCTGTCCAGGCCAGATCAAAAAGCATTGAGACCATTCGGGAACAGGAGGCGCTGCTGTACGAGGACAAAGTGGTCACCCAGTTGATCCCCCTGACCCATACCGACCCGGAAGAGGTCAAAAGGCTGCTGGCTCCGCTGGTGTCGAAAACAAGCGTGGTTATTGCCCATACCAATTCGGGCATGCTCATCATCACCGACTTCCTGTCCAACATAACCCGGCTGCGCGAAATCATCGAGGCGGTGGATGTTCCTTCCGTGGGAGAGGAACTGGTGGTCATCCCTCTCAACTACGCTTCGGCCGAAAATGTCGCCAAGGCGGTGAGCCAGTTGTTCATGCGTACTGCGACGCCGCAGCAGCGCCAGCGCGTGCAGTCGGTTCAGGTTATGGCCTATGAGCAGACCAACTCGCTGATCGTCTTCGCCTCAAAGTCCGACATCCAGAAAGTGCATGACCTGCTGGCCCAGATCGACAGCGAAGCGCCCAAGGGAACGGGGAAAATCCAGGTGTATTACCTGCAGCACGCCAATGCCGAGGAAATGGTCAAGGTGCTGACCAACCTGCCGGATGAGCAGGCCGGGGCCGGCGATGCGGCGGCCAAGGCGTCTGCCCCTCCCATTTCCAAGGATGTGAAGGTGATGGCCGATATCGAAACAAATTCACTGATCATCACCGCCCAGCGCGACGAATACATGGTGTTGGAGGAAGTGATCCAGAAACTCGACATCCCCCGGCGGATGGTCTATATCGAAGCGCTGATCATGGAAGTGAGCGTCAGCAAGTCGTTTGAAATAGGCGTACAGTGGGGCGGGGCGGGAACCTTTGCCGATGACACCGGCAGACTGTTCACCGGGTTCAGCGGTACGCGGAACGCTCCCTTCAGCCAGCTGCAGGGCCCCGGCAGCCTGACCGGTGAATCGCCGGTCCTGCCCGCCGGCTTTACCGTGGGCGTGATCAAACAGGGGGTGGAGATCGGCAACGTCCTGTTCCCCAACCTCGGAGCGGTCGTCAAGGCCTACAAGGATGACAACGATGTCGACATCATCGCCGCGCCGCAGATCCTGACCACGGACAACAAGGAGGCGGAGATCAAGGTCGGCCAGAACGTCCCCTATATCACGAGCGCCAACACCACGGCCGCCCAGCAGGACTACACCAACTACGAGTACAAGGACGTGGCCACGACCCTCAACATCCTGCCCCAGGTCAACCAGTCGGACCTGGTCCGGCTCGAGATCGGCGTCGAGGTCATCAAGCTCAGGGACCAGAACGATACATCGGGCACGCCGATAACCCTGAAACGGACCGCGAACACCACCGTGGTCGTGCACAACAAGGAAACCATCGTCATCGGCGGCATCATCGACCAGTCCATGTCAACCGGGGAATTCAAGGTGCCGCTGCTCGGCGACATCCCCCTGCTGGGCTGGCTGTTCAAAACCCGCAACAACAGCCAGGAGAAAACCAATCTCTTTATCTTCATCACTCCCCATATCGTGGAGAACCCGGCCGAACTGGCATCACTGTACTACCAGAAGCGGGATGTCATGGAACTTGTCAAGGAAGGCTCCAGCGACCTCGTCGACTGGAAATTCAGCTATCAGGCAAAACCCGAGCACGCAGTGGCCCTGGCCGACCTCGGCTTCAAGAAGCTGCAGGAAAAGGATTACCTGCGGGCCCGCCAGTACTTTGAGCAGGCCCTGATAATCGAACCGAATTATCCCTACGCCATGCTCAATCTCGGGGTGATCAGCGAACTGGAGGGAAATCCGGCCGCGGCGGCCGAACTCTATCGCAAGATCGGCGGACTGGAGCTCCCGGCCGAACTTGAAGAGGACAAACAGGCGGCCCGCCAGTTCAGGGAAATCCAGGAAATGGCGGCCGAACACCTGCAGCGGCTCGGCGAACAGCCGCCCCTGCAACAGCCGCCCCTGGAGGAACCCTCCGCCCAGCCGCCGCTCCAGGAATCCAGGCAATGAAATTGCTGGGACAGCTGCTGGTCGAATCATTCGGGGTGACGCCGGAGGCAGTCGCCCAGGCGCTTGTTCTGCAGCAGGAAAAAGGGGGCAGGATCGGGGAAATCCTTGTCCAGCAGAAGCATCTCAGCCCTGGGGACCTCCATAAGGCCCGCAGCCTCCAGTGCGGTCTGCCCCTGGTCGCCGAACT
>JALHJD010000385.1 GCA_022837185.1 Desulfobacteraceae bacterium | reverse complement strand
AAAGTCGGCACCCGTCCTGAGAACTCCGGCAAACGCATCGTGGTCATCCTGCCGGACACCGGCGAGCGCTACCTGAGCACCGACCTGATGGAGCCGTCAACCCGGGACGCCTGAAAAAAATCCCCTCAAAAAGGGGAGCTGCGGCTCACTGCCGCCGGGAGGCAGGCATTCCCTATTTTTCTTCCGGGCTCTGTTCTTCGGATTCTTCGTCCGGCACCAGCAGGAAGCCGAGTTGGCTGCCCTCGCTTTCCAGTTCCTCGATCATCTCCTGCCACCCTTCGGGAGGATCGTGAATCCGGAAGCCGATGGTTTTGTACATCCCCTTGTTGGTGGGACGGATCCAGCAGGGATGGAGGCTGACATTGACATCCCCGGTGGGGCTGTGCACCACCGCGAAACAGGCCCCGGTCGAATCGTCAAATTCAGCCGGCACCTGCGTCAACCGCAGACCGTTTTCGGACAAATCCTCGACCACCCCGAAAAATTTGGCCGCTCCGTCGGAGACAACGGCCATCAGGCCGAATGTCCGGTGGCGGGAACTGCTCCGCTGATTTTTTTGCCCAAGCTCCTTTTTGAACCGGGAGACAAAATCGATCCATTCGGGGGGAGGGTCCTCGATCTGGAAACCGATCCTCTTAAATTTCCCCGATTTGGCGGGGCGGACCCATCGTGGGCGGAGGACGAGATTGAAATCCTTGAGCGGGGCATTGATCAGGGCAAAACACTTATGGACCGTTTCATCGAATCCGTCCGGAACCTCCGCCACTCCGACCCCCGTATCCGATATGTCCTCCACCACCACAAAAAAAGCCCCCTTGCCGTCCGTGATATTTGACTTCAGCCCGGGCGTCTTCAGCCGTTCATTCTTTCTCCGTTCGTCAACCATGGGCATATCCTGTAGCCTGGGTGGAAACGACAGCTTTTTCTTAAATTTTTCCGGCCGGCGGTTTCCGGGTGCCGCAAACGGCGAAATCACGACCTGCCGATTTGATGGAAAATACAACTATAATGCTATATTCTCTACTTTTTTCTGCCGATTTGTCAAGAAGATGAAAGAAACGGAGAGGGTCTTGGCCGGACGAAGGGTCCGCTGTTGGACACCCGGCACGGAGAATGTGTCCGGCGCCTGTCCGGAAATGGGCCGAAGCGATTGGGCAGGCCCTGCGGGAGGGGACAGGACAGCTGAAGCTACATTTCCGTGTCTGTCGGCGTCACCATGGCGTAGAAGGGGTCGCGGTCGGCCTGACCCTCGACCAGTGTCTCGATAAATTTTTTCCAGTCCGAGGGCGGGTCCTGGATGGAGAAACCGATGATCTTGTACATCCCCCGGTTGGTTGTCTGCACCCAGCGCGGCTGCAATGCCAGGTGAAAATCCCGCCGCGGACCGGTAACAATGGAGAGACAGACTTCAGTCTTGTCTTCAAATGAAGCCGGGATATTCGAGACGCACATCCCGCCGAGGGAGACATCCTCAACAACGCCGAGAACGGTTGCCTCCCCGTCAAACAGATTGGTCATCATGCCAAGGGTTTGATGGCGGTCCGTCGACCTGCAGTTGCCTTGTATTTCCATGCCAGCCCCCCACGAAAATTTTTTGCAGACCCCCTAAATATTATCCTTGCCGTCCGGTATCTTGTCAAGGATTAATATGGGATGCGGCTGGCTTCGTTCAGTCGATACGCTGCTGCCCCCGGCCGTTATCGTCCGGCGGAGGAGTCGAGGGCC
>JALHJD010000384.1 GCA_022837185.1 Desulfobacteraceae bacterium | reverse complement strand
GAAACGCTTAGGAGAACACTTTCCGCTGCCCGGGAGAGCCTGCCGATGGCCTCCCGGCAATTCTGCAGAGGATCGCCTGTATTCGACCCGATGCTGATGTACGCCAGGATGCCGTCCTGCATGTCGTACAGACCGTTTTTCTGACGAACGATCCACTGGGCCGCGCGAATCGCCCCCTGGGCGAAATTGTCCCGGCTTTGCGCGCGGTGCGTAAATTCCAGCCGCTCGCCGATGCCGCCGAACATCACCGTATGCTCTCCTACGATATCGCCGGCGCGAATCGTCTGAATGCCGATTTCCCGGCGGGTCCGTTCGCCGATCAATCCCCGGCGGGTGTAAACCGCGTCTTTTTCCAGGTCGCGGCCCAGACGCCCGGCAATCACGCGGGCCATCTGCAGGGCGGTTCCGCTGGGCGCGTCCTTTTTCAGATGATGGTGCGCTTCGATAATTTCCACGTCGTAGTCGTCGCCGAGAATTCCGGAGCAGTGTTCGAGAACTTTCAACAGCACGTTGACCCCGACGCTCATGTTCGGCGATAAAACGCAGCGTGTCTTTTCTGCCAGCCGGCCGACGATCTTCATTTCCTCGGCCGTAAAACCGGTGGAACCGATCACGATGCTGCGGTTCTTTTCACTGGCGATTTTCAAATAGTTCAGCGAGGCTTCATGATTGGTGAAATCAATGACCACATCCGCCTGATCGATGCAGTCCGCGAGCCTGTCGCTGACCATGGCGCCGGTTCGGCCCAGCCCCAGAGAATGTCCGACGTCCCGGCCGACAATGGGATGTCCCGCCACTTCAATGGCGCCGACCACCCGAATATCTTCCATGGCCGAAATCAGGCTGATGATGCGTCCGCCCATTTTTCCGCCTGCACCGGTCACAATGACTTTAACCATGATACCACTCCTTAAGAACCAGGTTTGTTTTTGAGGTCCGCTCAGGAAATCAAACCGTAATTTTCCATAACCTTCCTGAGCTTTTCATAATTGGCCGGAGCCAGCGGGCAAAGCGGCAGACGATACTCGTAGGCGATTATGCCCATTAGCGCCAATGCCGCCTTCACGGGAATCGGATTGGTCTCCACAAACAGAACGTCGAAAAGCGGACTCATCCGGGCATGCAGGGCTCTGGCTTTTGCCACGTCGCCTGCTTCCATCGCGTCGATCATGGCGGACATGTCCGCCGGAACGACGTTGGACGCCACCGAAATGACTCCCTTGCCGCCGATGGCCAGAAGCGGCAGCGTGAGGCCGTCGTCGCCGGACAGAACGTCAAACTCCGGAGGGCACATGTCGATCACGTCGTTCATCTGTTTGAGCGAACCGGAGGCTTCCTTGATGCCGACGATGTTGTCGATTTTCGCCAGCCGCTCGATGAGCTGCGGCGACATGTTCACTCCCGTTCGCCCGGGAATGTTGTACGGAATGATCGGAATGGGCACCTTTTGCGCGATCAGCTGGAAATGCTGATAAAGGCCTTCCTGGGTCGGCTTGTTGTAGTAGGGGCAGGCAATCAGCGCCGCATCCGCGCCCGCCTCGCAGGCATGCCTGGTGAGGCGCAACGCTTCCGCCGTGCTGTTGGACCCCGTACCGGCAATAACCGGCACCCGCCTGGCGGCGGCGTCGATGGTGATTTCAATCACCCGGTCATGCTCGTCGTGGGTCAGGGTCGGCGACTCGCCGGTCGTCCCGCAGGGGACCAGGCCATCGATGCCGCCGGAGATCTGCATTTCAATCAAATGCCG
>JALHJD010000062.1 GCA_022837185.1 Desulfobacteraceae bacterium | reverse complement strand
GCCTGGTGCTGGCCGAAGTAGGACAGGACCACATTATGGCCCAGCAGCACCCGCCCCGCGGCCGGGATCTGGCCGGCAATGATCTTCAGCAGCGTCGTCTTGCCTGCTCCGTTGACTCCGACCACCGCCAGCTTGTCGCCCCGGTGCAGGGTCAGGCTGACATTGTCGAACACCACCCGGCCGTCGAATTCCTTGCGCAGGTTGTCGAGTTCAAGGACCTGTTTGCCGGAGGGCACTGCCGGGGGGAAGGCGAAACGGATGGTCCGTTCCGTCTCCGACAGCTCGATCCGCTCCATTTTTTCCAGTTGTTTGACCCGGCTCTGCACCTGTTTCGCCTTGGTCGATTTGGCCCGGAACCGCTCGATGAACCGCTCGGTCTGTTTGATCATGGCCTGCTGGTTGGCATAGGCCGCCCGTTCTATGGCCAGCCGCTCCTCCTTGTCGACCAGATAGCGGGAATAATTGCCCCGGTAGACCGTCAGACGCCCTAAGCTCAACTCCCAGGTGGTCTCGGTCAGCCGGTCGAGAAAGGAACGGTCATGGGAAATGACGATGATCGCCCCCTGGTACTGGCGGAGGAACTCCTCCAGCCAGGTGAGGGAGTCCAGGTCGAGGTGGTTGGTCGGTTCGTCCAGCAGCAGCAGGGACGGCTTGCGCAGCAGCAGCTTGGCCAGCAGCAGGCGCATGATCCAGCCGCCGGAAAAACTGCCCACCTCTTTGTTCAGATCCTCCCGGGCAAAGCCCAGGCCGAAGAGGACCCGCTCTATCTGGGGACGGATGGTGAACACATCCCGCCCCTCGACAAGATGCTGCAGTTCCCCCTGGCGCGCCAGCAGCCTGTCCAGCCCCGGATCGTCCGACGTCATGACCGCCAGCTGCTCGGTGACCTCGCGCAGTTCCTCCTGCTGGCTGAGCACCTCGCTGAAGGCGGTTTCCGCTTCCTTGTACACGGTCAGGCCGCCAAGGGAAGCGGTCACCTCCTGGGGCAGGTAGGCGACGGTGAACCACGAGGCCCGGTTGACGACGCCCGGGTCAGTTTCCTGCAGGCCGCACATGATCCGGAGCAGGGTCGATTTGCCGGCCCCGTTGACTCCGACCAGGCCGATGCGGTCGTTGGGATGGACCTGGGCGGACACCTCGCGAAAGAGATGGCGGCCGCCGTACTGCAGGTTCAGATTGTTGATCGTCAGCATGGATTATTCAATACAGGCAGGTTCAGAATCATTCATTACCCGGACGGTATGACGCGGCTGGTCCGCATCGGTGACCAGCGAGAACCGGTCCAGGAGGCCGAGATCCCGCAGCCTGGCGATGTTCGCCGACCGGACTCCGCAAAAAGTTGAGCGGTCCCGTGCCGAGATGGACAGCCGCACCGGTTCTCCCTCCCGCACGTCCCGTAAAATCCGTCTGGTTCTGTTCAGCATGATGCGGGCATTGACCATTTCGCCGAAGGCGGGATGGTACGGCCCGGCCACGAGCCATTTTTCCAGTTCCGGTCCGGCCTGCAGCCCCATCCGCACCACCCTGATGCCGCGGGCGGCAAAATATTCTTTCATCCGGGCTGCCCGGACCACTCCCCCGCCCAGCGACAGCGGCCGGTATTTCCCCCGGGCAAGCATGTCCGCCAGTTCGCTCCCCCGCAGCACCAGGACCGGATAGATCCTGATGAAATCAGGCTGCAGGCGCGCGGCTTCGCGGACAGTCCGCAGGAAGGAAGCGGTGGTTTCCCGGGGAAGGCCGACCATCAACTGGAGACCGACCTGCATGCCCCCGCGCCGGAGCAGCCTGACCGCTTCAACGGCCTGTCCGGGAGTGTGGCCGCGGCCGCAGGCGTCGAGGACCACCTGGTCCATCGACTGCACGCCCAGCTCGACAATGGTCACCCCCCGCTGCCGCAAAAAATCGACCGTCGGCCCGTCGATATAATCGGGCCTGGTTGACAGACGTATTTCCCGCACCCGGCCCGCCTCCAGGAAGGGCGCCACACCATCGAGCAATTCCCCCTGGCGGGACCGCGGCAAGCCGGTGAAGCTGCCGCCGTAAAACGCCACCTGGGCGCCGCCGGCAATCCTGCCGGGACTCCTGGCCAGCCATTGTTCAATGACGGCCCGCACCCCATCCGGCGTCACGGGAGCGGGACCGGCCAACCCGGTGATGGTGTGCTGGTTGCAGAATACACAGGTATGGGGGCAGCCCTGGTGGGGAATGAAAACCGGAATGACAAAAGCCATGGGAAATAAACCGCCCGCTACGCCGGGGTTTCGCTCCTGTCCGCCGCCTGTTCGCCGCGCTCCCTCCGGGAATGCAGAAAGCGGAGGGCGCGGCGCGCGGCGGTCTGCTCCGCCTCTTTTTTGCTGGAGGCTCGGCCGCAACCGAGCGTTTCGCCCCTGAACCGGACCGACACCGTGAAAATCCGGGCATGGGCCGGACCCTCCTCGGCGTCCAGCACGTAAACCGGTCCTTCGGTAAATCGTTCCTGCAGAAATTCCTGCAAGGTGCTCTTTGCATCCCCGGCCAGAAGTTCTTCGCTGCGCCGCTCAATCAACGGTTCAAACCAGCGGCGGACAAACGAAAGGGCCTCCTCGTACCCGCCGTCAAGAAACAGGGCGCCGATCAGGGCCTCGTAGGCGCAGGAAAGGATGGACGACTTCTCCCGGCCTCCCGATGCTTCCTCGCCATGGCCCAGGACCAGAAATTCGCCCAGCCCGATCTGCCGGGCCATCTCGGCCAGGCCGGATTCGTTGACCAGGGCCGCTCGGATGCGGGTCAACTGTCCCTCCCGTTTTTCCGGAAAACGGGTAAAAAGGATATAGCCCAGGGTAAGATCCAGGACTGCGTCGCCGAGAAATTCCTGGGTCTCGTTGTGGCGGGCGCTCCTTTTCATCCGCTCGAAGGCGAACGAGCTGTGCACCAGCGCCAGCTGCAGGAGGCGAAGGTCCTTGAACCGGTACCCGATCCTGGCCTGCAGCTCCTCGAGTCTTTTCCTGTTGTCCTGCACCAGGGTGTCAAGCGTCGCGGTCATCTTGTCTTTTCATCCCCTCTGTCGTTGCTGCTTTGTTGCCGCCGTCTCCTCGGTCTCGGCCATCCGCCCCGGCAGGATTCTTTTCCGGCGGTTTCCCCTTGTCAAATCTGCAAACTTTGGTATAAAGTGCCCTCACTGTCAGTCAGGGCGACGTAGCCAAGTGGTAAGGCAGAGGTCTGCAAAACCTTTATTCACCGGTTCGAATCCGGTCGTCGCCTCCAAAAGATAAGGGTTTACAGGATTCGGTCACATCCAGTAAACCCTTTTTTTGTCGACCATCTCCGTGCGGAAAGCAATTTGCGGGCAGTTCCGCAGGCAAACGCATCGTTTTTCGCTTTACAGCCTTTTTCTCAGCGTAGGGAAAAAATGACCCTCACTCCTCGCCGGCGGCCTTATCCGAATCATCTTTCTGCTCCGCGGTCCGCTTGTCGAGCCGGCGCTGCATCTTTTCCTCCTTTTTCTTTTTCTTGGTCAACTCTCTCTGCCTTTTTTCATACTGATAATTTGATTTTGCCAATGTGCCGTCCTTGTTGTTGAGGAAAATGCGCCGCCCCGGAGGAAGACTTTTTCCGTTTGTAAACCGTCACGGGAAACATTGCCTGCCCGCCGTTGCGCACGATACCGTTCAGGAGATTCTCCAGGCGCCGTCCGCAGAACTTTCCTTTTCCCGCAGTGTATTATTTATTGATTGCGCGCGCTGTTGTCCAACCGTTTGAGGATCTGTTCAAAATGCAGGCCGTAAATGGCAAGTTCCACGGCGGTGGGAATCGCCTTGCGCTTGAACAGCAGGGTTTTGGTGATCAGTTTCCAGTAGCGGAAGCGCGCTCCTGATTTGACCCCGAGCTGCCAGACGCTCCGCAGCAGCGCCTTGATATCCTCTCCGGTTATCCGGCCACGGACCGTCGGCCTGTAACTCTTCAGAAAGGTATTGATCCGCTGATAATAATACTTCTGCGAATAGATCCTCTCCAGCAGCCTCCTGTAGCCGTTGAGCAGCAGTTCCCGGTCCATGAGGGGCTGGAAGTTCAGGAAGCCGTCCGTGTTTTCGCCGCTGGCGTCGCCGAGCAGCCTTCCTTCCGCTTTCAGACGGTGCCAGAGGCGGGTCTGGGGAAGGGCGGTCAGCAGACCGACCATTGCCGTGACAATACCTACTTCCTGGATGAATTTCATCTGCATGTCAAAGATATTTTCCGGGTCATGGTCGAAACCGACGATGAACCCCCCCATCACCTGCATGCCGTTGCGGTGAATGACGTCAACCGCCGCGGAGAGATCGCCCGAGGTGTTCTGGTGTTTGCCGCATTCCTGCAGACTTTCCGTGTTGGGAGATTCGAGCCCGACAAATACCTTGAAGAAATTGGCCTTGCTCATCATCTGCATCAGCTCTCCATCCTTCGCCAGGTCGATGCTGGCCTCGGTGAGCAGGGCGAACGGGTATTTATGCTTTTTCTGCCACTCGGCCAGCAGGGGCAGGACCTGCTTGACCTTCCCCTTGTTGCCGATGAAGTTGTCGTCAACAATAAAAACGGACTTGCGCCACCCGGCGTCGAACAGGGCCTGGAACTCCCTGACCATCTGCCCGGGGGTCTTGGTCCGGGGAATTCTGCCGTTCATGATGACTATATCGCAGAATTCGCAGTTGTAGGGGCATCCCCGCGAATACTGAACCGGCATGGTCGCGTAATTCTTCATATTGATCAGCGACCAGAGCGGCACGGGGGTGGCGCTGATGTCCGGTTTCAATTCGGAGGCATACACCCGGCCGGGAGAGCCCTTGGCCAGATCGGCAAGGAAGGAGGGCAGGGTGGTTTCCGCTTCGTTGAGGACAAAGTGATCAATTTCCGTGAATTTCCGGTATTGCGTGGTAAAAAGGGGTCCGCCGGCGACAATTTTTTTGCCGGCCGCGCCGCACCGCCGGACAACCTCCCGGGCACTGTCGGCCTGGACGATCATGGCGCCGAGAAACACCAGGTCCGCCCAGTCGATATGCTCATCCGACAGTTTTTCGACGTTCATGTCGACGAGTTTTTTCTCCCAGTGGTCAGGGAGCAGGGCGGCAACGGTCAGCAGACCGAGGGGCGGGAAGGCGGCTTTTTTGGCAATGAACTTGAGCGCGTATTTAAAGCTCCAGAACGTATCCGGATATTCAGGGTAGACAAGCAGTATTTTCATAGACATGGGGATTCCTTCGACAGCAGAACCTGTCGGGGCTGGAAGTGGACAATGCTTTGGACGGCCTGTCCCCGGGTCTGACAGGAAAGAGAGGATCCAGCCGCGCCACTGTGCAGCAAAACAGCCCGGCCGTTCCAAAGGACATCGGCTTTCCGTCCCTGTCTTGCGCAGGTTCGGCTTTCTTTCAATTAACCCGTATAGGATAGATCACAATCGGGCCGGCGTCAAGCAAACTGTTCAAATGCCCCGATAGGCCCTGAACGGTCGGGCATCGCCACCCCCCGGCAGTTCTTCATCCGCGGCGTCGTTCATGACCTGAGCAGAAAACAGGAGCAGGAAACCCTGCGTTCGGCCAGTGCCCGGAGTTCCTCCTCCGAAAACAGCTCTCTTTTGTTCCGGAGCAGATAGACAATACATTCCCTGCAGATGCCGGCTGCCCAGGGGTGGCCGCCGGCCTCAACCCCTTTTTCCCAGCACTTGCCGGCGGAGCGGTTCCGGACAGGGCATCCTTCGCCTTCCTTGCACACCATTATTTCCCAACATGCCCCGCCACGGGGTAAAGACATCGTCGATCTCCTCACTGTTCAATGAAACCGGTCACCGAAACAACCCTGCCGCAGGGAGGCGGAACGGCCGCTGCCGACCGATGCACCGCCGGCTCCCCGTTTCTCCTTTCCCGTTTGCGGAGGGAAAAAAAGGGACAAGGACGACAATCCCGGCTTTCCCGGGGTCCCCCTTGGGCCGGTATCACTAAGAATTATTCTCATTGCATTATACGCACACCCGCCGGCAAAAGTCAACGGCAGCCGGCCGGGAATCAGCGGCGGCGAGGATGCCGCATCTTACTGGTCGAGGGGATATTCCTGCTCGATGTAGTGCCTGGCCCCTCTGTTGTTGAGCACACTGGAATACAGATTGAATTCCCGGACCGTAAACTCTTCGGTCCGGAAAAGACCGTTATGGGCGAGGTAGGCGCCGATCCGGGAGCCGGGAGTGTTGTTCAGCCTGGCCAGGGTTATATGGGGCGAGTACTTGCGGCCTTCCGGCTCCAGCCCGGAGCGGACCAGGATCGACTCGATCCGTTTGCGCAGCCGGACAAGCTCGTCGCTCCTGCGGATGCCCACCCACACCACTCGCGGATGGCCCCGCGGCGGGAAAAATCCGATACCCTCCAGCCGCAAAGGGAACGGCTCGCCCCTCACCTCCGTCAGGGCCTCGCGAACACGCTGAAAGATCCTGCTGTCGACCTCGCCGATGAATCTGACGGTCAGATGCCTCTGTTCAGGGGCGATCCAGCGGGCGCCCGGCAAACCGCAGCTCAGAGCGGACAACTGCTCCTTTATCCTGGCCGGCAGATCAATGGCGACAAACAATCTGGGCATGCAGATACCTGGAAGGCGGAATTTACCCGGACCCTGAATAAAAATGCTGACACGACAAGGCAGGGCGGATTACACTGTCATGGGTCATCACCGTACAACAGTATACCAGCCCTGCATGCAAAACCAAACCAAATCCGCCCCCCGTCCGCCAGGGACCGTCCCGGCAACCCGAGGCTGGCGCCGCCTGCTGCGCTCCCCACTGTTTGACATCTTCCAGTTCCTGCTCCTGATCGCCCTCGCCGCCTGGTTTTTTACCGAAAGCTTCGGGAGTTCGGGCTACACCTGGCACTGGGGCCAGGTGCCCGGCTATCTGCTCAGCCGCGACGCCCACGGCCTGCACGCCGGGCCGCTCCTGAAGGGATTGGCGGTCACCCTGCAGATTTCCGCCGTCAGCCTGCTGTTCGCCTTTGTTGTCGGGCTCGTTGCCGCCCTGCTGCGCCTGTCCGATTCCTTTGTCGGCAGGAGCGCCGCCCGGCTGTACCTGGAAATCGTCCGCAACACTCCCCTGCTGATCCAGATTTTCTTTATCTATTTCGTTCTGGGACCGGCTCTTGGCCTCAACCGCTTTCCCTCGGCGGTTCTCGCCCTGAGCCTCTTTGAAGGAGCCTATGCCTCGGAAATCATCCGCGCCGGCATAACCGGACTGCCCCAGGGACAGTGGGAAGCCTCGTACAGTCTCGGCCTGAGCGTAGCCGATACGTACCGGTTCATCGTTCTGCCCCAGGCGATTCGCCGGACCCTGCCGCCCCTCACCGGCCAGGCCGTCTCCCTGGTCAAGGATTCGGCCCTGGTCAGCACCATAGCCATCTACGACCTGACCATGCAGGCCCAGGCCATTATCGCCGAAACGTTTCTCACCTTTGAAATCTGGTTCACCGTCGCCCTGCTGTATCTGGCCGTCACCCTTTCCCTGTCGCTGTTCGCCGCCTTCCTGGAGCGCCGTTTTCGCCCCGCCTGACGGGAGGGCGCGCGGCCGCCCCTTTCCCCCTGACCTCCCGGGCATACCTCATTTTTCTTTTTACAGCCGCGCTGATACTGAATATTATAGAAACGCTTACCCGGATACCGAACCTGGAAATCATTGAAGCGAAGGAGACCAATCGATGAGTGAAGAAAAAAAAATCGTCTGTCCTGACTGCAACGGCAAAAAGGAAATCGAAGGCACCTGCGTGTGTGATTCGGAATGGCGCGGCAGCCAGGTCGGAGAAGATTGGGAGGACTGCCACTGCACCCCCACCATTCCCTGCCCTACCTGCAACGGCACCGGGTATGTTGATGCTGAGTGAAGCAGCGGCCGGACTCATTCCGCTCCCCATCCCGCCGGGCCGGGTAAAGGCGGCGACCGGACGGTCCCCGTTCCGGCCCCGGAGAGGGAGACAGCCCTTCACGCCGGGCCCCTGTGTTCCGGACCGCCCTGCCTCATGACTTCGGACCATATTGTTGTCGCCGAACATCTCCATAAGACTTTTGCCAACGGCGTCGTCGCCCTCGCCGATTTTACCACCCGGGTCCGCCGGGGAGAGGTGGTGGTGGTCGTCGGCCCCTCCGGCGCCGGGAAGTCCACCTTTCTACGCTGTCTCAACGGCCTGGAGGAAGTAGACAGGGGCACCATCGTCATCGATTCCATTCCCCTGGATGACAATCCGGCCAACCGCCTGGCGATTCGCAAGGAAGTGGGCATGGTTTTCCAGCACTTCAATCTCTTCCCGCACATGGACGTCCTCAGCAACGTCACCATTGCCCAGCGAAGGGTGCAGAAGAAGCCGCGCTCCGAAGCGGAGGCGACGGCCATGGACGTGCTGGCCAAGGTTGGGATGGCGAACCGGGCGCACAGCTTCCCCGATCAGCTTTCCGGCGGCCAGCAGCAGCGGGTTGCCAT
Organism: Desulfobacteraceae bacterium; assembly: GCA_022837185.1. GTDB lineage: Bacteria > Desulfobacterota > Desulfobulbia > Desulfobulbales > Desulfobulbaceae > UBA10518. The sequence goes on along the minus strand of JALHJD010000062.1, from coordinate 4,031 downwards.
TGCCCGGGCCCTGGCCATGAATCCGCGGCTGATGCTGTTCGACGAGGCCACCAGCGCCCTGGATCCGGAAATGATCGGCGAAGTCCTCGCCGTCATGAAAAAACTGGCCCGGGAAGGGATGACCATGATCGTCGTGACCCATGAAATGGGATTTGCCCGTGAAGTCAGCAACCGGGTCATCTTCATGGATGCGGGAACAATCATTGAGGAATGCGCCACTGAAATATTTTTTTCCCGCCCGGCAAAGGAACGGACCCGGTCATTTCTCGACCAGATACTCTGAACCCCGCCCTGCCGGGGGCAAACCCGAAGGAGGAACCCATGCGAATACCTGTCCTGTCCGCTGTCTTTTTCATCCTCTTCTCCCTGACCGGTACCGGCTGCGGCCCGGCCGGCGCCGAGGACCTCCGGCAGCAGCTGAGCCGGGAATCGACCCTGGAGCAGATTCTGAAAAGGGGGGTGCTGCGCGTCGGCATGGACACGTTCCTCCCCTGGGCCATGAAGGACAAAACCGGCAGATACATCGGCTTCGAAATAGACGTGGCCACGCGGCTGGCTGAGGATATGGGCGTCAAGGTCGAGTTCGTGCCGACCAAATGGGCCGGCATCATACCCTCTCTGCTGACCGGCAAGTTCGATGTGATCATCGGCGGCATGGGCATTCAGCCCAAGAGGGCCCTGAAAGTGAACTTCACCGTTCCCTACGATTATTCCGGCATGGCCATCGTCGCCTCAAAAAAGCTGGCCGGCGGTTTTACCTCGCTGGAAGACTTCAACTCCCCGGAAGTGCAGATCGCCTGCAAGCTGGGAACCACCGCGGTAACGGCGGCAAAGAAATACATGCCCAATGCCGGGCTCAGGCTGTTTGACGACGAGGCCCAGGCCTACCAGGAACTGCGCAACGCCAATGTGCATGCGGTGGTCGGCTCGGCTCCCAGGCCGGCGTTCGAGGCGCTCAAATACCCGGAATCCCTTTTCCTGCCGGTTACCGGGATCTTCACCCGGGAACCCATCGGTTTCGCCCTGCGCAAGGGCGACGTCGACACACTTGCCTTTTTGAACAGCTGGATAACGGTGGTGCAGGAGGAAGGGTGGCTGGCCGAACGCCATCACTACTGGTTTGAAACCAGGGACTGGGCCGACCAGGTGGAATAAACCCGCACTTCTGCAGCCGCCCGAATCCACCTGCTTTCCGGGCGGCTGCCTTTGCCGACGGCAGGAGAAACAGGTGCACTGGAAGAAAAAACGCGTTACCCCGCTGGATGCCGCCCTGACGCTTCTGCTGCTGGGGCTGGCCGCGTACATCATCTACCGGCTGACCGTTGCCCTCAACTACCGGTGGCAGTGGAGCATCATTCCGACCTATCTGGTCCGGTATGACCACGAACAGGAGCGCTGGGTCGCCAACCTCCTGCTGGAGGGTCTCTACACCACCATCAGATTGAGCGTCTGGGCCACTCTGCTGGCGGCGGCTCTCGGTCTGGTGTTCGGCCTGATGCGCACCAGCCGGCGGCTCCTGTTCCGCCTGACCGCGGGATTGTATGTGGAGTTGATCCGCAACACCCCGCAGTTGGTCCTGGTGTTCATTTTTTACTTCTTTGTCAGTTCCCAGGTGCTGCCGATGCTCGGCATCGAGGAGTTCATCCGGGGCCTGCCCCCGGCCGCGCAGACCTGGATCGCCCGGTTTTCCGCCGGTCCGGACCTGTTCACTTCTTTTTTTTCCGGGGTCCTGACCATAGCCCTTTTCCAGGGCGCCTATATTACCGAGATAGTCCGGGCGGGTTTGGAATCGGTTGAAAAGGGCCAGTGGGAGGCGTCCTATGCCCTGGGCCTTTCCCGGGGTCAGCAGCTGGTGTGGATCATTCTTCCCCAGGCCGGCAGAAAGGTCCTGCCCCCGCTGGCCAACGAGTTCATCAATACCATCAAATATTCCGCCATTGTTTCGGTCATCTCGATCCAGGAACTGACCTTCCAGGGCCTGCAGATCATGTCCTCCACTCAGCTGACCATCGAGATATGGTTGACCGTCACCCTGATGTACCTCATCCTCTGCCTCGTCCTGTCGCTGTCGGTCCGCGCCCTGGAGAAACACCTGAACCGCGGTCATGCCTGATTCGGCGGCGGCGGTCGTCCCGGCGGCCGGGTTTGCGCCCCGCGCCCCCATCCCTGAGGGCGGAACCGAACACCCCGCGCCTGCCTAACGCTTGCCCGGCGGCGCGAGAAAGAGGTTTTTCAGCTTCAGGAAATAGTCGATCCCGGACCAGATCGTCAGGATCAGCGAGACGTACATGATCAGCAGGCCGAGACGATGCAGAAATGGCAGATCAAACATATCCAGGGGAAAAATCAGGACGCCCAGTCCTATGTACTGGGTAATCGACTTGATCTTGCCCAGTCCGCTGGCGGCTACGACAATCCCCGATGAAGCGGCCACGCCCCGCAGGCCGGTTATGATGATCTCCCGGCAGAGAATCAGCAGGGCCAGCCATGCCGGGATCCTGCCCAGGGGAATGAGCATGATCAGGGCGGTGGCGACCAGGACCTTGTCCGCCAACGGGTCCATCAGCTGGCCCAGCACCGTTTCGCTCTTGTAGCGGCGGGCAAAATAGCCGTCCACCCAATCGCTGCCGGCGGCAATGATGAAGACCAGGCAGGAAAAGAACCCCAGCCAGAGGGTCTGCTCCAGGAAAAGCATTCCCGCCAGCACGGCCGCGAGCAGGAAGCGGAAGGCGGTTATGGAATTGGGAAGATTGAAGACCTGGTCCACAATATTTAATTCACCGTTACCAGCTTATGCACATTGATGTTTTCCGTCATTGACATGGAAGCGCCTGATTTCTGCTGGTACGAGCGATACCGCTGGATCACCCTGTCGACGTACTCCCTTGTTTCCCTGATTCCCGGCACGGGGCCGTTTTTCGCCACCCTCCCCGGGCCGGCATTGTAGGCGGCGAGGCTCAGGGCCAGGTCCCCCTCGTACGAATTGAGCAACTGACGGAAATACCGGGTGCCGCCGAGGATATTTTCCGCCGGATCAAAGGGATTCCTCACCCGCATCAGCTTTGCGGTTCCCGGCATGAGCTGCATCAGTCCCTGTGCGCCCTGGTGCGAAACGGCATGGGGGTCGAAATTGGATTCGGTATGGATTATGGCCTTGATCAGGAGGGGATCGATCCTGTGCGACAGGGCCGCCTCCCGGATGTGGTGGTCATACCGGGCCGGATTCCGGGAAACCGTCCCCTTCCCGGCCGATGCCGGCCGGCCGGCCCTATTTTCCCGGGGCGTGTTCAGGCGTCCCAGGCGCATGGGCTTGTAGCGGCTGCCGGTCGGAACATTGGTATAATGGCTGACCCCGTTGTCGTCCACGTACACGTAGATATCCGCCGCTGCCGCCGGCGGACCGGAAATCAGCAGAAAAAAGAGCAGCGGCAGGAATATCTTCACCGGCATGGCCCCTATTTCCGCCTTTTCTCCCAGTCGGCGAGAAATTTCTCCATGCCGGCATCGGTGAGCGGGTGTCTGGCCAGCTGGGCAATGACCTTGTAGGGGATCGTGGCGATCTCCGCTCCCATTAATGCCGCTTCCAGGACATGGAGGGGATTGCGCACCGACGCCACGATGACCTCGGCGGCAAAGCCGTAATTGCGGTTGATCGTCAGGATGTCGCCGATCAGGTTCATGCCCGTGTGGGATATGTCGTCCAGCCGGCCGACAAAAGGGCTGATGTAGGCCGCGCCGGCCTTGGCCGCCAGCAGCGCCTGGGTGGCGGAAAACACCAGGGTGACGTTGGTCTTGATGTTTTCGTCGGCAAGCCGCCGCACCGCTTTCAGGCCCTCTTCGGTCATCGGAACCTTGACGACGATGTTGCTGCCGAACTTTGCCAGTTCCCGCGCCTCGCTGACCATGCCGTCCGCCTCCAGGCTGACGACTTCGGCGCTGACCGGGCCGTCAACGATGGCGAGGATATCGCGCAGGATGTCCGCAAAGGGCCGCTGCTCCTTGGCCACCAGGGAAGGGTTTGTCGTGACCCC
>JALHJD010000061.1 GCA_022837185.1 Desulfobacteraceae bacterium | reverse complement strand
CCAGAGCAGCGGCGATACTGCCGGGAACACCGAGACAGATGAGCATCGATGCCTGATTGCGGATGCTCATCGTGAATACGGCGGCTCCGGCAAGGAACAGGATCAGATAGGCCCCCCCGGCCGACAGAGAGGCATAATGGGAATGGGTCTCGAGGACGATGGCAAAGAGGAGGAGAATGCCGCACCCCGCGAATACCGGGGCCAGCCTGTTGCAGGTGGCGTAGAGCCGCCATCCCAGAAGCAGGAGGAGGGCGGCGTAGGTCATGCCGAGGATCGAACCGATGCGGATGTCGATGATCCGGTTGTCGGTGATGGTCCGCAGGATCAGGGCGACAACCAGCAGGAAGCAGACGGTTGCTATGCGCCGCAGCAGGACCGGCGTGTCAACGAGGGGCTGCGGTCCGCCTCGGGCCTCCGCCCCGGGCGGGCGCCCGCTCCCGATCCTGTCCACAAGCCGCCGCGGGGGCTGGCCCTGTTCCATGGCGGCAAGGCGCCCGGAAAGATCCTCGACTCTGGCCGTGAGGGTCCGGATCTGTTCCGCCAGTTGTTCCACAGTAGAGGCTGGGTATTCCGAACGGTTTCTCATTTTTTCTCCTGATATGTCCGTCCAGTCGCAGCTCCTTGCCGTTCTCCGCGGGGCGGGGGCCCTGCCGTTTTTTTCACCGGACCGGATCGAGGAGAATTTTCTCTGCCTCGGCTGTTGCATCCGATGCCACTTGGTGGTATAAATGTATACCACGATGTGCCGCGCCGGATCAAATGATTATTGATCTTTTTCATTGTTGGTAATCGTCCGGAAAAGCATCGACGGCAGGGCGGCCATCGTGGCGGGCACTCACCGCCCGGACCGCCGGCTCAACGGATTGTGGCTGCCGGAGGATTTCCCCTGCGGGGAGCTCTTCCGGCCGGACAGGAGACAGGTATGAAGAGTCATGTACTGAGGCCGTTATGGGTGGCAATCGCGTTTGTCGCCCTTGTCCTGCTGGCAAGATATTTTCTTGTCCCTGATGATTTCGGGGTGCACGGCGAGAGCTTCACCTACAATTTTTACCGGGCCGGCAACGTGCAGGAGTGGAAGGATTTCCCGGTCAAGTTCAGGGGAACGGCGGTGTGCGTCGACTGTCACTCGGAAAACGGGGAGATGCTTGCCGCCTCGCCCCATGCGGCCATTCAGTGCGAAAACTGTCACGGCCCGGGCCGGGATCACCCTGAAACCGGCGAACCCGATGTCATGATTCTGGACCGGGGCCGGGCCCTCTGCCTCCGCTGCCATGCCGACCTGGGCTATGCCGGGACAAGCAGGGCCGCCATCCCGTCCATTGACCCCGTCCGGCATAATGTCGACTCGGCCTGCATCGAGTGCCATGCACCGCATAACCCTGACCTGGAGGAGATGGAATGACCTGTTCGCGCCGAACCCTTTTGAAAAATGCGGTCAAGGGCGCCATTGCCGGGGCGCTCCCCGCTGCCGCCTTCAGGTTGCTCAGTCCCGCCCAGGCAAGGAGCGCGGTTGAGGATGCCGGGGTCCGCTGGGGATTCCTGGTCGACACCGCCAGGTGCGTCGGCTGCGGTATGTGCGTCAAGGCCTGCAAGCTGGAGAATGAGATCCCCTACGACGCCCCTGTCACCAGGACCTGGGTGGAGCGGTATGTCGTCACCCGGGACGGCCGGACCCATGCCGATTCGCCGATGGGGGCAAGGGACGGTTTCACCGAGCGGAAAATTCACGGCGGGGAGGCAATCGACCCCGGGGAGGTCGTCAAGGCCTTTTTTGTGCCGAAGCTCTGCAACCAGTGCGACAAGCCGTCCTGCGTGCAGGTTTGCCCGGTGGGGGCCACCTACGCGACCGGGGACGGAATCGTGCTGGTAGACCGTTCCTGGTGCATCGGCTGCGGATACTGCATCATGGCCTGTCCGTACGGCGTCCGGTTTTTCCACCCCGTGCACAAGGTGGCGGAGAAATGCAACTTCTGCTATCACCGCATCACCAAGGGCATGAAGCCCGCCTGCGTCGAAGCTTGCCCCTTCGGCGCCCGCCATATCTGCAATCTCAAGGATCATGACGATCCGGTCACCAGGGTCATTCTCAACGAGAGGGTGGCGATACTCAAGGACGAATACGGCACCAAGCCCAATGTTTTCTATCTGGGCCTGGATCATAACGTGAGGTGAAGCAATGGTGGAGCAGGTAATCGTACACGGCGCCGAATGGACGGCCAAGGAGCTGTTCGTCTATCCCAACGAGTTCATATACTGGAGCATCCAGATCGTCATGTACCCCTACATGACCGGGCTGGTCGCCGGCGCGTTCGTCCTTTCCTCCCTGTATCACGTGTTCGGCCAGAAGGACCTGAAGGATATGGCCAAGTTTTCCCTCGTCTTTTCCCTGGCCCTGCTGCCGGTGGCCATGCTGCCTCTGCTGCTGCATCTGCAGCAGCCGCTGCGGGGCATCGAGGTCCTGTTCACCCCCCATTTTACCTCGGCCATCGCCGCGTTCGGCATTGTCTTCACCGCCTACGCGATCATTGTCCTGAGTGAGATCTGGTTCGTGTACCGCCGCTATTTCGTTGAACAGACCATGGCCCTCAAGGGGAAAACCGGGTTCGGCGATATTGTCAGGCGGGGCATCTATCATGTCCTGACCCTCGGCGCCCATGACATCAGCGCGGAGGCCGTGGCAAAGGACCATCGGGCCGTGACGGTCCTGGCGGCCATCGGCATCCCGGTGGCCTGCTTCCTCCACGGCTATGCCGGCTTCATTTTCGGCTCGGTCAAGGCCAACGCCCTGTGGATGTCGCCGCTGATGCCGGTCATATTCATCATGTCGGCGGTGGTCTCCGGCATTGCTTTGTGCATGCTGACCTACATCATCATCATGGAGTGGAAGAAGTTCAAGGCGATCCTGGCCAGGGGCCGGGGGGACGAAACCGTCACGGTCATCGCCGGGGTGGAGATGGACGTAATGTCCAAGGCGTCCAAGTACCTGCTCGGCTTCCTGGTGGCGGCGATTACCCTGGAGCTGCTGGATATTATCTTCCGGGGGTATACGGCAATGAAATCATGGGATATTCTGCGCGATGTCATGTTCCACGAGGACTTTGTCAAGATTTTCGTCCTGCAGTACGGCCTGGGCAACCTGGTCCCGTTTGTCCTCCTCCTTCTGCCCGGGGTGACCATCAGGAGGCTGGTGGTCGCCCTTGTCCTGATACTGTTCGGCGTGTTCATGATGCGGTGGAACGTCGTTATCGGCGGCCAGGCATTCTCCCTCTCATTCGCCGGGTTCATGCACTACCATTTGCCGATGATTCCCCACAGCCTGGAGACCTACAAAGAGGGCCTGTTCGGGGCCTTGACCGTCGCCGTCACCCCCTTTGTCATCTTCTGGCTGATCAACAAGATCGTTCCGTCGCTGAAAGAGGTCTGACCACCGGTCGGGGTCAGGCCGGAGCGATCCGGGCGGCCCGCCGGGAATGTCGTCCCTACTGGTGGCGCTGGGCTATTTTCTCGAACATCATTACCATGCCGACGGTAAGTTCAAAGATCGATTCGATGAGGAGATGGCGGTCCGCCGTGGAATCGAAAAAGATGTTGAGCTTCGAGGCCAGGTCGTCCTCGGGTTTCCAGTAGCAGATCAGGACCGGCACCTTGGGCAGGGGTCGGAGCACCACGGAAATGTCGGCCGAGAACATGTTCTTCTCCTCCACCCCGCTGAATATGGTCACCAGGTCGTCAAACAGCTCAGGGTTGCGGTCGGCAAGCCGTTGCAGCCTTTTTTCCCCCCGCTGCCCGAAGAGGGGGCTCATGGCCGCTCCACCCTGCAATTCCCTGAACGGCACCCACCTGCCGGTGTTGTCGTCGCCCTTGCTGCACAGGACGTAACTGAGCAGGGGAATGGTCAGGCCGCAGTGGGTGTGGCATTCCGAGGTGACCCGGCCCCGGGGGTCAATGAAGAAGTCCTTGCCGAGGCAGGTCACGGCGAGTTTTTCCCCGGCCATCCTCGCCCCCAGTCTGGACGCGCCCGGAGCCAGTTCAATGGCGGCGGCCTGTTCCTGCAGCCCGGCCAGGTGCTCCTCCCGCATCATTGTATACGGCTCCCGGTCCGATTTGGGCCGTAAGGCCTGCGGCACTGCGTTTGCCGGCAGGTAGGGGCAATCTCCGGGTTTTCTGCTGCCGCTGACCACGGCCGCGGCAAAGGCCAGGCAGCTGGGAAGATAGCATTGGCCGCAGTTGGTCCGCGGCAGGAGTTTGTATATTTCCAGAGGGTTTTTTTCAGGTGCCATGCGCTTTGTTCGGGTCAGTTAGGACAACGTCCGTCGGGGCAGCTCTCCGCCCGGGAGCAAGTCCGGGTCAGGTGTCGTTGGATTTGGCCTGTTCCTCGTCCAGAATATCCTTCAGATCCATGGCCCGGTCAAAATCACTGATCTGCTTCGGGGTCAGGAGCAGGTCCTTGAGGCTGAAAACCTGGAGCCGGCATGCCTGGGTAAAGAGGCGGTTGACCAGGAGCAGGGAGGCTATTTCCATGTCCTGAATTTTCTGCGCCGAGACCGCATCCATGGTATCCCGGATGAACTTCCTGTCCATTTCCTCAAGATGGACGAATGTGCGCAGCAGTTCCCGGTACTGCTCCTCGCTTTTTTCCAGTTTCTGGATGCGGTTCAGGTCATGGTAGATCTCCACCAGCCGCCGCCGGAAGAGTTTGTACTGGGTGTTGAGATAGACATTTTCGGCGCCGTCGAAATCCTCGAAGTTGTGCCGGATCCCTTTGAAGTTCTTGATGGAATTCATAATGTTGCGTGAAGCGAAAATGATCCGCTCCAGTTCCTTGGCCTCCTGCTCCTCCAGTTTCTGGCTCTGCACCCGGGAATAGAAAGCAAAGATTTCTCCGTGGAGCAGCTTGATGTTTTCATAGAGGTCATCGAGGCTGAACCGTTTTTTCAGGTTCATTTCGAACGGCAGGTCGTGGTCAAAGACCAGTTTTTCGTCAATACGGAGTATCCGCAGGATGTAAAGCTGGCACTCCTCCAGCAGGTGATGGATTTCCTTTTTCAGGGCGGCGGTCGCGGCATCGGCCACTTCGTGCGGGGTCTTGTCGATATAGACGGTGAGGATGGCCTTGCGGTCAGGATAAAACCTGACGAGGGAGCGTGACAGCAGGCCGATGAAGGGGAAAAAGAGCAGGACGCCGAGCATGTTGAACAGGGTATGGAACAAGGCCAGCGCCATGACGCTGTTGGCGTGGATATCAATGAAAAATGTGACGATCCGGACCAGAGCGGTGAGACCGGCAAGGGCGGCGACGCCGGTCAGCAGTTTGAAAATGAGATGGCTCAGGGCGACGCGCTTTTTGATCGGCGTTCCTCCTATGGAGCCGAGCAGCACGGTGATGGTGGTTCCCACATTGGCACCGATGACCAGCGCCGCGCCGATGTCAAACGTGATCAGCCCCCCGTTGAGGGCGGTGAGGACAATGGCGATACTGGCGAAACTGGACTGCATGACGGCCGTCATGGTCGTCCCGACCAGGAGATAGACCCAGATGCCGTAGTCCGGCACCCGGCTCAGGTCAAATCCCTGGGCAAAGTTTTCGACGCTGACTTTCATGAAGTCGAGGCCGAGAAACAGGAAGCCGAAACCGAGCAGCAGGCGGCACACCTGGAACAGCCTGGAAGTCGTTCCGAAGGCGACCATCAGGGCCCCGCCGATGCCGATCAGGGGGAGGGCAAAGTTCTCTATATTGATTTTAAAGCCGAAGAATGCCATCATCCAGGCGGTGAAGGTGGATCCGATGTTGGAGCCCATGATCACGCCGATGGCGTTTTCCATGGTCAGTATGCCGGCGCCGACAAAGGCCAGCACCATGAGGGATACGACCGAACTGCTTTGCAGGATTGCGGTCACCAGCACACCGCTGCCTATGGATCGCGCCCTGCCCCCGGTATAGTGGGCGATCATCCGCCGAAACGCCCTGCCGGACAGCGATTTGACGGAATCCTCCAGCAGATGCATGGCGAACAGGAAGATCCCGAGACCGGCCAGCAGTTTCCACACATCAAGATGTTCGATCATATCTCCGCCGGGAGCAAAGGAATATCGGTTGTCCGGCGTGCATGCCATCGCTTCCCCCAGCGGCGCGGGCGGGAGGGAAATCGAGTGCAGGCCGGGGATTGAGCCAGGACGGAATATACCCCAACTTGCCGATCATTGCATCCTGAGTTCCAGGAGTTCCGGGAACCTGGCCCGCGACGGGTCCTCAGACATGATTGCGCAGCATCAGTTCCAGGGGATGCGGATTAAGGTACATCTGGTCCAGGAGGTACGGTGAAGGGTGCTTGCGCAGGTGATGATTGATGAGGGTCATGGGTACGATAAGCGGCACCAGTCCGGCGTGGTAGCGGTCGATTATCTCTCTCAGTTCGACTTTCTCATCGGCGGTCAGCTGTTTCTTGAAATATCCTATGATATGCAGGAGCACGTTGGTGTTTTTCCTGATCGTCGCCAGCTTCCCCAGGGCCCGGGTCATGGCGTCCAGGTACATGTCATGGAGCGCGTCCGTGGGATGGTTCGCTCCCGAGGCTACCAGGGCGCCCAGTTCCTTGAGGGTTGCCGGGCAATGGGCCATCAGTTGATATTTGTGGCGGGCATGGAAACTGACCAGGCGGCCCCGGGATTTTTTCTCCCGGGTCAGTTCGTGCCAGCGCTGCATGATGAAAATCCGTTCGATGAAGTTTTCCCGCAGGCCGGGATCATGCAGGCGGCCGTCATCTTCCGCCGGAATGTGCGGAAAGGCGGCGGTGAAGCCGGCGGCAAAAATACCGGTGCCGTTATGCCGGACCCCGCCGTCCCGGTGATAGATTTTGATTCTGTGCAGACCGGAACTGGGCGATTTGGCCTTGAAGATGAAACCGCATAACGGCAGCCGGGCAAGTTCCCCCAGCCGGCCGGTCATCCAGGATTGCATGATGGCGGTGACGTCCGTTCCGGAATCCCTGGTCAGCAGCCGGACGGCCCCGTCAGCTTCGACCAGGCGCATGGCCTCGCGCGGCACGCCCAGCCCGCATTCCACTTCGGGGCAGACCGGGACAAAATCGACATGGCGGCCGAGGGTGTCGCGCAGATACCTGTCCAGCTGGTGCCCCCCGTCGTAGCGGACGTTTTCACCGAGGAGGCATGTGCTGATCCCGACCAGGGGTTTGTGGTCCATGGGCTGTTACCTTTTGCGCGGATTGTTTTTTCGGGATGTGAGAAGCCGGGGGACGAGCCCCGCGACACGCCTGTGCCCCCGCAAAAGAAATTCGTCCAGGTCCCATTCCAGGGGTTCCAGGCAGTGATTGAATTCCGGCCGGACCACATAGACAAAGGCCCGGTCAAAGCCGCCCTCGCCGAGTTCGATCTCCACGGCCAGCCGCCGGAATATGGCTCCTTCGAAACGGTCGAGACGAATCCAGGCCGTTGCCGGTATGTCCGGGTAGAACAGGCCCTTGACCATGCTTCCCGGGGCGGGAATGATGCCCGGGAAGAACTCGCCCCGGACCCGCAGGCGCCGGTAGCCTTTTAGGATGCAGGGGGCCCCGGTCCGGCGGCAGCCGGAGGCGGCGAGGAAAATGTCCTCGGACAGCAGGATGCCGTAAACGAAAAGATTGTCCATACTCCCTCCTTCCTCAGAAACGCCCGGCAAAAGCGGCCCCGAGAAAAACGGCCGGGTCAAAGTCCTCTTCCGCCATCAGCCTGCCGTCCCGGTCTTCCAGGCGCAGTTCGCCGCCCGCTTCCACGCCGCCGAAAATGTCGGCCCGGACTTGAGGACTGATTTCGCACGTTGCCCCGATAAAGAGGGGGAACGATGTCTTCTCCCCGATCCCGCCGGGAACGGGGCCGCGGTCGTCCAGGCGGAACCGCTGCTGTCCGTACCCGCCGCCGAACAGGAGATGCCATCGCGCCGCCGCCTTCCAGTCCAGGGTGAGGCCTGGTCCCTGTATGGCGGCGGACCCCTCTCCGGCTGCAAGGGTCAGCCGTTCGGTCACCTTCCATTTGATCAGCAGAAAGGGAAAGAGGGACGCACTGTCCTCCAGCCGGCTGGTGATGCCCAGCCCGGGACCGGCAGTCAGCCGGTCGCTGAATCGATAGGCCGCCGCGGCGAAGAGGCCGCCGGTCAGGGCGTCCTCCCTGCTTGCACCGCTTTCCGCGCTCCAGCGCAGGGAGGGCAGGACAAACAGAGTCCAGTCGTTCTCCATGCCCCAGCGGACGGGGACGGTGAGCCATACGGTGTGGATGTCTTCCCATGGCGTCTGGCCGGGGATGAGTGATCCGGCGGCAAAATCATACTGCTCGAAACCGTAGCCTGCCGTCAGGGCAATGCTGCGGCGGGAACCGGGCGCATACTCCGCTCCGCCCTGGATGACAAAGCGGCTGACGTTGAAATCACCCCGCTCTTCCAGGCCGGCCTCGAAATGATGGAGAGAGCCGCCCCGCAGGGAGAATGACCAGGGTGACCCGGGGGTCGGCCCAGCGTTCTGACCCGGCGCCGCCGCGCCGGCCGTCATCGGCAGGATAAGTTGAAGAAACAGGAACAGGTGCAGCAGGAGAGAGGGAAAAGATCGACCGGTCATGGGATTACGTTCCAAGGGGAATCTTTTTGCCCTGCTGATCAACCCGCACCAGGGTCACTTTGGTCGAGAAGATGAAGTTGCTGTCCTCGAGGTTGTTGCTCCTGTACACGTGGACGAGATACTGCACGGAGGTGGTTCCCGTCGATGTTTTCTCCACGATGAATTTCAGAATGGTCCCCTGCCGGACACTTTTTCTGAATTCCACCCTGTCCATGCCGATGGTGACGAAATTACAGCCCGGATACTCCATGGTGGCCGCTATGAAGGCGTATTCATCCACCCATTTGAGCAGGTGGCCGCCAAAAAGAAAACCGTAGTGATTCAGGTGTTCGGGGAGGACCAGTTTATGGTTTTCCATGCGCGTCCCGGCTTTTCAGAGAACAATGTCGAAAACCGCCTTGAACTCTCCGGGCTGAACGGACTGCAGATCGACGGTCAGCAGTTCGTCGGTCCGGAAACGGGCGGTTTCTCCGGCCTGGGGATGGTTACGGAAATAGATCTGGCTGGTCAGGCGGACGGTGTTGCCAACAAAGACCTTGAAATGGATATGCGGGGGGCGGGGAAGGTATCCGCCCGGAACAAGGGTAAGGAAGGAGTACGATCCGTCCTCCCCGGTCGTCGCCTTGCCCTGGTACTGGAAGTTCGGATCCCGGGGCCCGGGGCTTCCGTCCCGTTCATCGTTGTACCGGCCGTGCGGGTCGGTCTGCCATATCTCGACGACGGCACCGGCCACCGGCTCGCCGTCCAGGGTCCGGACCCTTCCGGTCAGATGGAGAATATTGCCGGCCGCCGGCTGCGGCCGCCCGGCGACATTGACCAGGTCGTTGTCTTCATCATGCTGCCGGACGACGGGATAAAAAGGTCCTTCCTGGTCGGGCGGCGTTCTGGTCAGTGCGGGTCCCGCCTGGAGCGGCTCGGCCGCCGGGCTGGAAAAACAGGTCCACACAAGCAGGGTCAGGACGAACAGGACTGTGCGCATTATAGTTCTTCCTCCAGGAATCATGGCATGCCGACGGGAAGCAGGTAGAGCGGCACCTGATCCCCCGGCAGGTGCAGGGTTTTGGCGACCATGTCGTCATGAAAGGCCCCAATGGGGACGGTTCCCAGGCCGAGGGCGGTTGCCTGCAGGCAGATGTTCTGGGCGGCATGGCCGGCATCCAGGTGGACATACTGCCGGCCGCGGCGGCCGTATTTGCCGGTTGTCCGTTCGAAAACGGCGGCAATCGCCAGGGTGGCGGCACCGAAGTTGACGGCGCTCTGGCCGAGGGCGCTCTCGGTCAGGACGGGCCGGACATCGCCCTGGCGGATCAGGACAAGTGCATGGTCCCGGGGGCGGTAGTGATAGACGCCGGCGGAGAGATCCTCCACCAGGCCGGCCGCCGCGTACATCTCCAGCGGATACAGGGCCCCGGCCGATGGGGCGGTCCGGTACCCCGAGGGCGAGGTGATGCCCTGGGCCGCCCACAGGAGCTGCGAAACCTGCCGCAGCGCAATGGGTTTGCGGCTGAAATGCCTGATCGATCTGCGGCGGGCAAGGCACTGTTCCAATGACAGACGGCCGTCGCGCTGCGGCTCGGGCAGAACGATTTTCATTTTCTCCTTGCCTGTGTCGGGGGAAGCAATATTTTTTTCCCGTTCAGGTTAATCCACCAGGTAATACTCGACGGTGGAAACAACCCGCACCCGCTTGATATGAGGGTTGTTCCGGTCCCGCGGTTCGATGGTAAACTGGCCCTGGGACGCTTTCTTGATCTTGCCCAGGCTGCTCCGGGAGTCCCTGGCGAATTTTTCCGCCACTTCCCTGGCCTTGGTGGTGGCCTCTTCGATCATCAGGGGTTTGACCTCATTGAGGCCGGTGAAAATGTACTCGGTGGCGTTCTGGTAATCGTCGCCGGTGAAAACAATTTCCTGTTTTCCCAGTTCGGCCAGTTCATTGATTGTCTCCCGCACCCGGTCAACGTTGTCGGAGTAAACGGTCACGGTGCGGACGGCGGAGTAACGGAATTCCGGTCTGGCGGCCGGGCCGTACTGCTGGGCCGATTTGTCGGTGATGGCCGGGGGGGAGACGGTTATTTCAGTATCCGGCACGCCGTGGTCCCTGAGAAACAGGCGGATCATTTCGGTGGACGCGGCAAGGCGGTCGTACAGCGGGGCCAGTTCGTTGTCGGCCTCGGTGAACCGGATGGGCCAGATGACGATGTCGGCGGGATATTCCCGCTCGGCCAGCCCTTTGACGGAAACGGTGCGTTCATATTCCTTGAACCGGATCAGGCTGCCGCCGAGAAATTGACCGAGAGCCGCCAGGCCCAGGAAAATGAAGACTCCAAGTATTATCGCCCAGGTATGGTTCCTGTTGTCCATGGATGCGGCATCCTGCAAAAGTTCCGTTCACAATGTCCTGTCTGTTATTATAGCATTGCCGGAGGATTTTTTTGCAAATTTTTATCGAAAAAGAGGGGCGCGGGATAACGGCGCCCGTGCATCGCCGCGGTCCCGTTTCGCCAACGGTGGTGCGGGCCGGCACCGACGGGTCGCAACCTGCCGGGGGCTCGGTTCCGGTGATCGGCCTGTCTGCCGGTCGGCCGGAGGCTGGGCGGGGATGGGTCAGGAATAGGACGCATCCTCTTTTTTGAGCTTGTCCATGCAGTAGATGACAGTGGCGAGGCAGGCCACGGGAATGATGGGGGCGACAATCGAAATGGCGATGTTCTGCTGGAGAAACGCGGCGCTGACAAAGGCAAAGATGATCGAGAGGAGCACCAGCAGGGCAATGGTGAACAGGGCTATGATATCGTAATAAAAGTTTGGCCTGAAAGCGATGATCAGGAGGATGACGGCCGGACCGATGAAGGTGTTGAAAAAAGAGATGTCGGAGTAGATGCCGAAGGCGAAGATAAAGACACAGAACGCGGCCTGCACCAGCAGGGCGTACAGTCTCAATAATTTGAATTGCATGGTCAGGTCCACCGTGGTTGTTGTCTGTTTGCGGTCCGGCGGCAGGAGGCAGGCGCGCTCACTCCCCCCTTTCCGGACGGCAAGGGGAATTAATTCGCAACTATATATATTTCCTCATTTGCGCTCCGGGTGCCATAGTTTTTTGGAGTGGTGGTTTTTTTCCCGGCCGGAAACGGGGGTTCCCCGTCGGGGTATCGCTGACAAAGATGCGGCCACCGGCGCGGCGGTTATCCGCCGGGTACGGATACGGATATTTTCCCGGTCAATTCCGCTTCCCGGGAATATCGGGGCAGTTTATAGCCGCCGGGAATACCTTTCGGGGAAAGCACGATCTGCCATACCTGGTTGCGCCGAGCCTTGAAGGAACCGGCGCAGGACAACAGGTAATATTTCCACATCCGGTAGAAACGCTCGTCGTACGATGTTTTCAGGGTGTCCCAGTTGGCATCGAAGTTGCGGAACCAGTGCATGAGAGTGGCGTCGTAATTGCTGCCGATATTGTGGAAGTCTTCAACGACGAAAAGATTTTCGGCCGCTGCGCATATCTGTTTTGCCGACGGCAGCATGGAGTTGGGAAAAATGTAGCGTTCAATCCAGGGATCGATGGTATAGGAAGATCTGTTGCTGCCGATGGTGTGCAGGAGAAACAGGCCGTCGTCCTTCAGGCATTTCCGGACCTTCTGCATATAGGTTCTGTAGTTCTTGAACCCCACATGTTCGAACATACCGATGGAAAAGACGCGGTCAAACCTGCCCTCCACATCCCGGTAGTCGCGCATGACAATCTCCACGGGCAGCCCCCGGCATGATTTTTCCGCGTAGGCGGCCTGTTCTCTGGAGACGGTGATGCCGACAACCTCCACGCCGTATCGCTGGGCGGCGAATTTAGCCGCTCCACCCCACCCGCAGCCGATGTCCAGTACCTTCATGCCCGGTTCAAGGTT
>JALHJD010000060.1 GCA_022837185.1 Desulfobacteraceae bacterium | reverse complement strand
TCCTCCTTGCTCTGCAGCAGGGCCTCTTTCTTTATCTGCTCGGCCTCCAGGATCGCGTTTTCAATGATCTGGCGTCTCTGCGCTTCAATATTCGCCTGGTTGCCTTCCACCAGCTTTTTGCGCAGGTAAAAACCGGCAACGATGCCCGCGACAAGAAACAGCGCGGACAACAGAAGTGTCAAAATATTCACGCTCATAGGTTCACCCATTATGTTGTACAGCCTGCCTGCCGCAAGAATGCCGAAGATGGGGCTGGTATGAAATGGAAACGAGAAGTGGGGCGGGTGATCCGGAGAGTGATGCGGTTGGAGCATATGGCGGCCGGAAAGGCTCCATATGCCATCAGGCAAATGCCGTTAAACCTGATCCGAGACTCGGTCTGCAGGCGAAGAAATGGGCCTCGTTCAAAAAATTTCGGCGCAGCCGGGCTGTGTCTTTTCCCGGAAGCGCCGATCGAACGGGTCACTCTTATATGGTAAACCTGATGCCATCAGAATTGTCAAGCGTCTCCGGACCGGACCCATTTCGCCGGCCCTTCTCTTCTGCCTTCTCTGCTCTTTTGCAGAGACTCTATATATCAAACGGCAGATCAAACCTGCCGGGACCATCAAAAATCCCCACCCTGCCGTGTCAGCGAAATGATTAAACCTAATAAAAATTAGGTGGGCAGGTCTTGCTACCCGCAGGGAATCAATGAAGATTCCTATTAAATAGCATTAGAGCCGCCCTTTGTATGAGTGTTTGGCTCAATACTTCGCTGATCACCAACAGCGCAGGGAAGATAAAACCAATTAATTCCTTAAACATATATTACAGCAGAACGGCGACAAAAGCAAAATTATTTCATCGGCTGCCTGATCATTCCGCACCGTCCGAAAACTTGCTGATCAACTTGTCAATCGATGCTTCCTGCTTTGACCGGAAGCGTTCAAACCGCTTTTCCAGTTCCACATACCGCGCCGCGATTCTGAGGCAGACCAGCACCAGCATTTTATTGGAAGGCAGGGAGGTGCGGATCGACTGGCTTTCTTCCTCCAGTTCCCGGCGGACCATGCTGATGATTTCTTCGACTTCTTCCTCGGGGGCATCGGTATAAAAGGAGAATTCCTGGCCGAAAAGATGAAGATCAACCCGCCGTTCCATGGATAGCCCTGAAATGATTTCAACCGGCCTGCCGGCGACGCGTTTTCATCATTTCATCACTTGGCGCCGGCGCGTTCTTTGTGGAAAAGCTTGCCCTGTGAATCATCCGGTTTATCGGGTTGGCCGGTATCGGCCGTTTTCTGCTCCGTTTCCCACTGCTCGATCCGGCCAAGGAGGCCCGAGACCCTGGACCCGACTTCGGAGCGTTCGGTGCGTAATTCGGCAATGGTGTCTTTCAGCTTCTCACATTCAGCGCTCTTCTCCGCATACCTCGACTCAAGGGCCCGATAGGAGTCCCGGAGCTCTTTATGTTTGGTCAGCAGGTTATCGACAAACTGTTCCAGACGAACAAGTTCCGTATTGTTCTCCATGACGTAATCCTCCATGCAAACGCCTTCCGTTCGCATGCAACTATTTGAAATTAAAAGAGACTTGAACCGTTCCCACTAATATAATTGGCCGCCGCCGCCAGCGCAAGGTTTTTCAGTGCGGCTCACATTCTCCTGTACGTCCAGTCCACTGGCCTGCCGTTCCTGTACGGCAGGTATCCGTAAAATATCCTCGGATCGTCATCAAAAACCAGGGGAAGAAAAAAACGGTCTCCTTCCCACATCTCCAGCGTATCGAGAGTGCCCAGGCGGTGCCAGCCCAGTACACCCTCCTCATTGACGGTGAACGGCTCGCCGGCAAACCGGGTGATCAGGAAAATAAAGCCCAGCCAGCTTTTGTTGTCGGGGCCGAAATCCTTCCAGTTGATCGTCCCCCTCAACGCCACATCCAGACAATCAATGCCGGCCTCTTCGCGGAGTTCCCTGGTGAGGCCGGAGAGGACATCCTCATCGGCCCTGACCTTGCCGCCGAGCCCGTTATACTTGCCGAGATGGTGATCGTTCGGCCGGGCGTCCCGCCTGACCAGCAGCACCCTGGTTCGGTCGGGCGACAGGACGTAGCCCAGCGTTCCTATGACCGGTTCATACATGGGGGAATCTTTCCTTCCAAAGTTCTTTTCTCCTCATTTTTTCCATTGGATTATGATATATTATGCTATAATAACTCCATCCACTTCTGCCTGCAAGACGAGCCATGGGTAATCGGAACAGACAGCAGTCCTCTCCCGCCAGCCGCACGCCACTCCGGAGCCCATCCGGTTCCCCCCGCCTTCCACGGCCCGGGGGGATGCTGGCCTGGGTCATCTTTCTGGCCGTCCTCTTCGCGTCTATCCCCCAGGCACGGACTGAAGAGCTCTTCCCGCTCTATCCGAGCATTCGGCCCAATGTGCGTTTCTGGGAGGACATTTACGCCCGCTACTCCACCCGGCAGGGGGTGCTGCATGACCAGGAAAACCTGGACATCATCTATGGAGTTGTCGACCTGGTCGATTGGAACGAGCCCGGCTCCGCCCATATCAACCAGCAACTCATCAAACTGGCCCGCCAGCATTACAAATCGATCCTTTCCGGCCTGGCCGCAGGCAAAACTCCGGAAACTGATGACGAAAAGCGCATTGCGGCAATGTTCCCCGGCAAAAGCGCCTACGCCTACACCCACGCCCTGGACAACATCCGCCTGCAGATCGGCCAGAAGGACCGCTTCCTCGAGGGCGTAATCCGCTCCGGCGCCTATCTGCCGTACATCAGGCAGGTACTGATCAGCCACAACCTGCCGCCCGAACTGGCCTACCTGCCCCATGTCGAATCCTCGTTCAATCCCGGGGCGAAAAGCAAGGCCGGTGCCGTGGGTCTGTGGCAGTTCACCAGAGGGACGGGAAGTCAATACATGACCGTCAACGACATCGTCGATGAACGCTGCGATCCGTTTTTTTCCACCCGGGCGGCCGCCGTTTTTCTGAAGGAGAATTACGCCGCCCTCAAAACCTGGCCCCTGGCGATAACCGCCTACAATTACGGCCGTGGAGGAATGATACGGGCGGTGAAGGAAAAAGGCGGCTACGAGAACATCTTCAACAATCACCGGACAGGGATCTTCAAATTTGCGGCCCGGAATTTTTATCCCGAATTTCTGGCCGCGATGAACGTGGCGAAAAGACTGGAAAATGATCCCCGGCTCATTGCCGACCGGCCGGAAGCCACGGTCATGCTGCGGCTTGAAGGCTATGCCAGGGCGGCGGACATCATGTCCCATTTCCGGGTTGCCGAAGAAGACTTCTCCCGCCTCAATCCCTCCCTTCTGCGGCCCGTCCTGTCCGGCCGGAAATTTATTCCCAGGGGTTTCTCCGTCCGTCTTCCCGCCATCGCCGCGGTGCGCGAACGCGTCGCCAGCCTGCCGGGGAGCATCTACCAGCCGCATCAGGTCCGGGACAATGAATATATTGTCCGCCGGGGCGACACGGCCGGATCCATTGCCCGCAAACACAAGATTTCCGTCAATGCGCTGATCCTGGCGAACGGCCTTGACAAGCGGGCGACCATCCGGATCGGCCAGAAGCTGAAAATCCCCGGCAACACCGTACCGGCCGGCACCATCAAAGTCGTTGAGCTGCAGAAAAAATCCAAAACCAGACCGAACTGACCGGCCCCATCCATGGCCCATTGTCACTGCCTGGAGACAATGGCCCGGGCCCGCCCCGCCGCGCACCGTGTTTGACTGCCGGGCCGCAGCGCGGTAATATGTATTTGTCATGATTATTTAACCAGCCGAACGACTGTTGATGTCTGATTTGAGAGAAAAAAACCGCGCAGCGGCAACCGGCTCCCCCGCGGCCGAAGACCTGGATACCCGGCAGGGCTGGACAGGCTCCCTGCAGCGATGGTCCTTTAAAACCAGGGAGGCGGAGAGGGGGCTGGCGGCCATGGTGCGCAGCCTGCTGCGGGTTGCTTTTATCGTGACCCACGAATTCTCCGAAACGGGAATATCTCTCCGGGCCTCAGCCCTTACCTACTCCATTGTCCTGTCCATGGTTCCTCTGCTGGCCCTGAGCACCGCGCTCCTCAAGGGGATGGGCGGCGGAGACCAGTTGAAAACAGCGGCCTACCGCTTCATCGACCAACTGGAGCCCCAATATCCGGGCGGAGCGCCCCCCGTCGATCCCGCCGCTTCCCCCGGCGATACGCTTCCCGGCGGACCGCCGGCCGCCGGGGACATCCCTCCGGAGCCGGAATCATTGACCAGGCATTTGCGCAACGCCGTCGACACCATCTTCGACTACGTCGAGAGAACCAATTTCGCCGCCATTGGCGCCTTCGGCATCATCGGCCTTCTGTGGGCCGTAATTCTCCTGATGAGCACCATCGAGGCGGCCATGAACGCCATCTGGCATTCCAGACGCGGCCGGCCGATGTTCAGGAAAATCATGGATTACCTGGCTCTGCTGATTCTCCTGCCCGTCTCCATCAACATCGCCATCGCCGGCGACGCCGTTCTCGCGTCTCCGGAGATCATGGCCCGTCTGCGGATATTTATCCCGTCGGCCTGGGCCGTGACCATGCTGCTGAAGCTGCTTCCCTTTCTTTTCGTCATCCTGACCCTCATGGTCATGTACATGTTTTTCCCGGCCGAACGGGTCAAAACATCCGCGGCCTTTATCGGCGCCCTGTTCGGCGGCATTTGCTGGTTTGTCGTGCAGAAGGGATACATTCTCCTGCAGATCGGGGTCTCCAAGTACAATGCCATTTACGGCTCCTTTGCCTCGCTGCCTCTTTTTCTTATCTGGGTGCACCTCGGCTGGATCTTTATCCTGCTCGGCGCCGTCCTCGCCTACGCCATCCAGAACCGCAACCTCTATTATCTCCCCGGCTCCCGGGTTTCACCGCAGCGTACCCTGCAGCTTGCCCTTGACATTCTCAACACCGTCTATGTCAATTTTTCCAGGAAAACGCCGACCACCTTCGACGACCTCCTCCGGGCCAACCCGGGAGAACAGCCCGGCGGCATCATGGACATCATCAATGATCTGATCCGGGGCGGCCTGCTGCACAGGACCGATGACGGCGGCAGCGCCTATGTGCCCGCGGCGCCGGCCGAAACCATCGAGGCGCGCCAGGTTGTCCAGCTTGTCCTCGGCCATGAAAAGATACCGACCACGGGGGGCCGCTTCGCCGACCGGATCCTCGCTGCGGCCGAATCCGCCATACCCCCCGCCGATTTTCCGCTCATCACCCCGGCTTCCGCGGCCGGGCAGGAGACAGCACCCGACAAGGAGAACAATGAAAAAACATTATAAATTTTCCATCTGGTATTTCATCATCGGCATCTGGATTGTGCTCATCGTGCAGAACTACCTGGCCGGCTCCTTTGCGGTCAAAACGCTCCCGTACAGCGAATTTCTCCAGTACCTGGAGCAGGGAAAAGTCGCAGAGGTCGCCATCACCGCCAACGAAATCCAGGGAAGGCTCAAGGCGGAGAGTGAAAACGGCAAAGAACAGTACTTCAAGACCGTCAAGGTCGACCCGGAGATCTCCGAACTGCTCAGCGCCCACCATGTCAAATATTCCGGCACCATTGAATCTACCTTTCTGCGGGACATTATTTCGTGGCTCCTGCCGGTGTTCATCTTCCTCGGAGTCTGGTTTTTCCTGATGAAGAAAATGATGCCGCAGCAGCCGGGGTTCATGTCGCTCGGCAAAAGCAAGGCCAAAATCTACAAGCAGGAGGCCACCGGCATCACCTTCGATGATGTGGCCGGCGTGGACGAGGCCAAGGTCGAGCTGGAAGAGATCATTGAATTCCTGAAAAATCCCGACAAGTTCACCGACTTCGGCGGCCAGATGCCCAAGGGCCTGCTGCTGGTCGGCCCGCCCGGCACCGGCAAGACCATGCTGGCCAAGGCGGTTGCCGGTGAAAGCAATGTGCCGTTCTTCAGCATAAGCGGTTCAGAATTCGTCGAAATGTTCGTCGGCCTCGGCGCCGCCAGGGTCCGCGACATGTTCGAGGAGGCCAAGAAAAATGCTCCCTGCATCATTTTCATCGACGAGCTCGACGCCCTGGGCAAGGCCAGGGGAATCGGGGGCTACGGCGGCCATGACGAACGGGAGCAGACGCTGAACCAGCTCCTGGTTGAACTGGACGGCTTTGACTCCAACATCGGCGTCATCCTCATGGCCGCCACCAATCGGCCGGAAGTGCTTGATCCCGCGCTCCTGCGGCCGGGCCGGTTCGACCGCCAGGTCCTTGTCGACCGTCCCGACAAGGAAGGGCGGAAAAAAATCCTTGAAGTCCATCTCCGGAAGGTGAAGCGGATAGGGGACCTCGATGTCGACCGGCTGGCGGCGATGACCGCGGGCATGGTCGGCGCCGACCTGGCCAACCTGGTAAACGAGGCCACCCTGCTCGCCGTCCGCAGCAGGAAGGAGCGGGTGGAGATGGCCCAGTTCGAAGAGGCGGTTGAACGGGTGGTGGCCGGCCTGGAGAAGAAAAACCGTCTCATCAACAAGAAGGAGCGAAATATAGTCGCCTATCATGAACTCGGCCATGCCATCGTCTCCATGTCCCTGCCGGATACGGACCCGGTGCAGAAAATCACCATCGTGCCCCGGGGTATAGCCGCCCTCGGCTATACCATGCAGCTCCCGACCGAGGACCGATACCTGATGAGCAAAACCGAGCTGCTGAACAAAATCGCCACCCTGCTCGGCGGCAGGGCCGCGGAACAAACCGTGTTCAACGAGATCTCCACGGGGGCGCACAACGATCTGGCCAAGGCTGCCGACATCGCCCGGTCGATGGTGATCGAATACGGCATGAGCGAACAGATGGGGCAGGTCTACCTGAAGGGGGAGTCCAAGGGGCAGTTTCTGATGCCGGGCCTTTCCCAGCGGGGCGAGTACAGCGAGGCGACCGCCCGCAAGATCGATGAGGAAGTGAAAAAAATCATCGATGAACAGTACCAGGTGGCGCTCAACATCCTCGCCGGGCAGCGCGACACCATTGAAAAAGCGGTGCAGGTCCTGCTGGAGAAGGAAAAAATCAGCGGTGAGGAACTGAAGCAGATCATGCAGGGGACGGAGTTGCCGGGCCGGGAAGAAGAGCCGGCGACCTGACCTGTTTCGGCATGGAAGCGACCACAGAAACAATGGTGCCGCCCGCTGAACCGGAAAATTATCCCCCCCCGGGGCTGATCTCCGGATGGAGGGCCTGTCGCGGTCCGACCGGTTGCCCCTCCCTTCTCCTCTGCGGTCCGGCAGGGAAAATGTTTCCGCTGCCATGACAGACCTGTCCGGACAATCGCCGCTCAACGAACTGCGCCTTTCGACCCTGCTCAGGCTGCACGAGGAGAAGGAACTGTCGAAACAGGAGATCTGCGATCTTGTCCTCGACACCGGCCTGCAACTGACTGCCAGCCCCATCGGCTTCCTCGGATTCATCAGTGACGACGACCCCGTCATGCGCGTCCAATCCTGGTCCAGGAATGTACTGACCCAATGCGCGACCCGCCTGAAGCCCATCGAATTTTATTCTGCCGATGCCGGCATCATCGGAGAACCGGTACGCAACGGGCAGCCCTTGCTGCTCAACGACTATTCCGCCCCGCTGCCCTTGAAAAAAGGAATTCCGGAGGGACACCTGGCCATCCGCAGGCTGCTGGCCGTTCCCCATCGGCATAACGGCAGGGTGGCCGCCTTACTGACGGTCGGCAACAAGGCCGCTCCCTATGACGATCTTGATCTTGAGCAGCTGCGCCTCCTGCTGGACGGAATGTGGCGGATCTTCCTGCACAGGGAAGCTGAAGAGAAACTGGTCAGCAATTCCTGGAAAATAAAGCGGTTCGCCAATACCATCGCCCATGACCTCAAGAGCCCGGCTGTTTCGGCATGCGGGATGGCCCGGCTGCTCAGGGAACGGTACCGGGATGTCCTGGACGAAAAGGGGGAGCGGTTCTGCGAGCTGATCATGCGGGATGCCGAACAGATAGCCCTGCTCGCGGCCGACATCAACATCTACCTCTCCTCGCAGGATCGCAAGTGGGATCTCGAGGCCCTGCAGCTCGAGGAGCTGTGGGAAACCATCCGTCTGGAATTTGCCTCCCGGTTCGAAAACCAGCGGGTGCGCTGGCTTGAGCCCGACATCGAAACCCCCCGGATTCTCGGCCATAAAACAGGACTGCTCAGGGCGTTGCGCAACCTGGTGGACAACGCGCTCAAATACGGCGGCGACACCCTGAGCCGGATCGCCATGGGATACCAGGCAACGGGACAGCACCATATCCTGACAGTGGAAAATGACGGCCGGCCTATCCGGCGGGAAAATGAACAGGTCATTTTCGAGGAATTCATCCGCCGCCCGGATCTGCCCCAGGTTTACGGGACCGGGCTCGGCCTGGCCATCGTCAGGGAGATCGCCAGGCGGCACCGGGGAGAAGCCTGGCTCTCAACCACAGCCGAGGGCAAAACGGTGTTCTTCATCTCCATTGCCCGTCGTTTCTGACGATGCCCGCCTGGCCAGGCTGTCCGCGAGTTTGGTCATGGTCGGCAGCCTGTACCTCCCATGCATGTTCGCCACAACAGCGGCCGCGGTCTCCAGGTCCGTCCCCATCGCCGAAACATACAGCGGCCGCCTGCTCCGGCCCCTGAGGACCGGCACGAAGTCCCGGGCCATTGCCAGGGGGCTTTTGGCCACGCCGATGACAACCGCCCTGCCGGCAAGGTATTCGTACAGATACCGCCCCAATCCCTTGACACGGGGACGGCGCAGATGAACATAGCCGTCGATCAGCACGTGGGAATAATCGGGCGGGATCGATTCCAGAGCCCGGATCAGGCAGGGCAGCTCCCTTCTGTAGAATTCTCCCGGAACATAGGGCCCCGGAGCCGGACAGACGATTGTCCTGCCCGAAACCGGCCGGTCGGCATCCCATTCCCTGAAGCGGACCAGGCCGGCCACGGCATGGCGATGATGGTAGGCGACATCAAGGGCGATCTTCATGGACACCTCCGGCACGGCGGCGGTCAGAGGAATTCCCTCCCCGTCCAGTTCGCCAGCAGGGGATAGACCGGCAATGCCGAGGCCAGCCACCAGACAGCCTGCAGACCGTGGTGCCGTCGGGTGGTAAGAATATATTCCGGATGCCGGTAAAGTGTGAGCAGGGAGGCGGCGGCCAGGGGAAGGAAGGACAGGATGGAAAACACTCCGCCCCGCTGCAAGAACAGCGCCACCACCAGCCAGACCGTCGCCGCGGCCAGAAGCAGGTACAGCAGCACAAGGCCGGGCGAAAACACCGGGCCGGTCCGCACCGCGCTGCCGGGCCGCGGCGGGCGGACGAAACAGTAGAGCCCGTGCCCGAGCAGTGCCCCACTCAGGCCGGCCAGGCCGTTGACAAGAATGTCGCGCCAGCCGTAATAGCGCAGGGCATGGAGCCCCTGCAGCATTTCGTCATGGATGCCCAGCAGTATGGTGACCAGGGCCGTGAACAGGGTGAGGTCCGCGCCCCGGAGGCGACGGCTTAAAGTGTAGCGGACCAGAAAGGAAAGGATTATATATTCGGCGACATGGATTCGTTTGACCGGCACGGAGGAATCCGGAACCGCCAGGGCGAGAAACGCCCCGACCATGCCGAGGCCGATGAAAATCAGGTTGATGGTGTATCCCCGGTTGACCCGGTGGGCGAAAAAAAAGCCGATGACCAGCAGAACGGCCAGGGTGACCGCCACGGGAAGGAAGGAGGCAACCACACCCTGACCCAGCCTGGCAACCAGCCAGGCCCAGGCCTGGAACAGGTTGACGTACAGGACGACCAGCAGGAAACACCCGGCATGGAGAAGAAAAAGAAGCGCTCCCGGGAGTTCTTTCCCGACGGCGGGCGGATCCTTGGGGGGCGTTTGACTCTGACCGGGCACCGTTCCTCCTTGGCCCAAACAGTACGATGGCTTTCTTCCTGCCTGCAATGAAAAGAAATATACCAGGTTTTCCGGGTTCTGTAAGGTGCCTTCCGATATTTTTCTGTATCCTCCTGCTTGTCCCCCAGGCCCTGGAATGCGGTCAGGACAGGATTATCGACGAATTCCACCGGGAAGTCAGACTGCTGGCCGAAGCCGGGGATGCCGAGGCCCAGTACTCGCTGGCCATGATGTACGATCTCGGCAACAACCTCTCCCGCGACGAGGAAAAGGCCGTTTACTGGCTCAGAAAGGCGGCGGAGCAGGATCTGGCCGCCGCCTGCCACGCCCTGGGCATCAAGTACGAATTCGGCAGCGCCGTCGGCCAAAGCTCGATTGAGGCCGCCTACTGGTACCGGCGGGCCGCCGTCCAGGACCTGCCCATGGCCCAGTTTCATCTCGGCCTCCTCCACCTGGAAAGTTCTGATCCCGGACCCGATCCGGTCCAGGCCTACGCCTGGCTCACCCTGGCGGCGGAGCACGGTTATCCGGAGGCTCTGGCCAACAGGGACGCCGCCGCCCGCCTGCTTGACGCCGCGGGCAGGGCCCGGGCCGAAGAGTTGGGGGAGCTGCTGCGCCGGGAGATCCGGCAACGGCGGAAAAATCCGTAGCCGGACGGGAAGCCGGAGTGCCGCACCGCCCGGCATGGCATGGGCTTCGGCCGGCATCCCCCCCCAATCCGGCGTTTTCAAGCCCGATTCTGCCGAAGCACCGGCAGATCATGCTCCTGCGGGCGGGCCGGGGAACCGGGCCGCATCACTTACGTCCGGTTGAACCACCGGGCTATTTCCCGGCGGGAAAATCGCCGGAAAACCGGACGGCCGTGGGGGCAATGGGAAAAAACGTCCGTTTCCCGCATCCGGGCAAGCAGTTCGAGCAACTCGCGCGGGGCAAGCCGGCTGCCGCCCTTGACCGCGGCCTTGCAGGCCATGGTCGCCATCAGCTGTTCCACCCGCTCCGGGACCGCGCCGCCCTCCGTGCCGCCGGATCCGGCGGCCAGCAGTTCCACGGCCTCGACGAGGAGTTCCCGGGGGTCCGCCGTGCCCAGCGGAGCAGGGACGGATTTGATCACCCAGGTCTCGTCTCCGAAATGCTCGATGCCGAACCCCAGCCGTTCGAGGTCGGGAACGTGGGCCGCAGCCGCCTCGCTCAAGTTCGGGGCGAGTTCCAGGGTCAGGGGGAACACCAGGTTCTGGCCGGCCGCTTGCCGCCGCACGTATCCTGCCCGCAGCTGCTGGTAGAGGATGCGTTCGTGGGCGGCATGCTGATCGATAATCACCAGCTCCCCATCCTTTTCACAGATGAGGTAGAGATCGGCGAGAGTGCCTATCAGGGTGAGACCGGCGAACACCGCCCCCCTCTCCCCTTCCCGCAGGCCCCGGACGGCGGAACCGCCTGTCCCCGCCTCCCTCCCCGGCCGGAGGCCGGCACCGGGTTCAGCGGTCACCGTGCCCCCCTGCAAACCGCGGAAAAGCTCCGGTCCAGGTTCCGGGGCGGCGGGCGGCGCGGCTGCACTTGCGGCCGACGAAGTCCTCCCGGCATCCACGGACGGCGGCACGGCAAAAAGATCGGACCGGACCGCATCCTGGTATTGTCCCAGGGCGGCGGCCACGGCCTGGACGATGAAGCGGTGGATATCGGCGGAACGCCGGAAGCGGATCTCCAGCTTGGCGGGGTGGACATTGACGTCAATCTGCTCCGGGGGGGCCGTCAGCAGCAGGACCCCGGCCGGTGCCCGTCCCTTCATGAGAAATCCGTGCAGCCCTTCCATGACCGCGTGACGGATCATGCGGTCCTGGACAGGCCTGGAGTTGACCAGGATGCGGAGCCGGTCACCACTCCCCGCGGAACCTGACCCGGGATGAAACAGGAATCCCTGCAGGCGGAACCCGCCCGCGCCGCCCATCGGCCCGAGGCGCAGCCAGAACTCCCTTTCGGGATACAGGTCCAGAATACGGGCCTCAAGATCATCTCTGCCGGCCAGATTGACAACCGGGCGGCCCTCCGATTCCAGGGAAAACGCCGTCCCCGCGTGCCCCAGGGCCTGGCCGCGCAGGACTTCCGCAATGTGGTGCAGTTCGGTCCGGGCGCTCTTGAGGAATTTCCTGCGGGCCGGGACATTGCCGAACAGGTGGCGCACCTCGACCACTGTGCCCCTGGCGCACCCCGCTTCCTGCACATCCCGCAGGACCCCGTACCTGATCTCCGCCCTGGTGCCGGTGGGCCGGCCCGAGGGCCTCGACCAGAGCGTCAGCCAGGCAACGGAACCGATGCTGGGCAGGGCCTCCCCACGGAAACCGAGGGTTGAAATTTTTGCCAGGCCGCCCTCGGGGCCCAGCTTACTGGTCGCGTGGCGCTCCAGGGAAAGCAGGACATCGTCCGCGTTCATCCCTTCACCGTCGTCAATCACCCTGATCAGGCGGGTGCCGCTGCCCTCGACCTGGACGGCTATCCGCCCCGCTCCGGCATCGAGGCTGTTCTCCACGAGCTCCTTGACCACCGAGGCAGGCCGCTCGACCACTTCCCCGGCCGCTATCTGGT
>JALHJD010000383.1 GCA_022837185.1 Desulfobacteraceae bacterium | reverse complement strand
GCCATTGAGATCACCCTGGGCGGCGCCTTCTTTTGCACGCAGCTCGTCGGGCGCGTCATGGCGGACGAAGGGGGCGGAATCATCGTGAACGTGACCAGCACGGCGGGCGTGTTGAGGTCAGGCGAAGAGGCGGCCCCCCAGGCCGCCGGGCAAGCCGGCCTGGTCGGCCTGACGCGGCAGGCGGCGCGCGAGCTGGCGACCCGTCTCCACGTCCCCACGGCGGCAGCAGAAGCCCGTGTCATCTTCGAGGATCCCGCCATCGAAGCCGTCGCCATCTGCTCCTCCACCGATACGCACGCGGCGTTCATCATCGAAGCGGCGCGCGCGGGCAAGCACATCTTCTGCGAGAAACCCATCGCCTACGACCTGGCGCAGATTGATGCGGCGTTGGCTGCGGTGGCAGAGGCGGGCGTCAAATTGCAAATCGGCTTCAACCGCCGCTTCGACCCCAACTTCCGCCACGTGCGTGAGATGGTCGCCGCCGGCAAAATCGGCAAAGGAAGCATCGAATTTGCCATTCAGGCCGGAGGCCAGGAGCCGGCCATGCATGACGGCCGCAATGATCCGGGATTCAATGTTCATTACAGTCTGGAGCCGTCTCCGGGCCGTCACACGCTGGGCGCTCATTTGTATTATGAAATGTTTCAGCTTTGGAAACGTTTGAAGGATCTGCCCAAGCCCAGCCTGCTTTTCACCAAAGACAGCAAGTATAAAATCGACGAGGAAAAAGCCCGCGTCGCCGCCGCGTGCAGCAAATTCATGAGTCTGTCCAACGGCGCCGGCATGTGTATGTTCGGTCTTTTCCTGGGCGCCAAAAGAATTCCGACATTTGACTGGCTCAATGCCGCAACGGGATGGAAATTGACGCCCGGGGACTATATGCTTATCGGCGAACGGATTCAGACACTGAAGCAGGCTTTCAACGTCAAACACGGCATTGAACCCAAAGACAACTTTATGAGCAGCCGGGCTCTGGGGAAGACACCCCAGAAGGAAGGCGCCAACAAAGGCCGGTCGGTGGATATTGAGAAACTGGCGCCCGGTTACTGGGATCAGTTCGGCTGGGACAACAATACCGGCAAACCCAAAGAAGAAACTCTGCACAAACTGGATATCAAGTAAGAGGTAAAATATGCCCTACGCGATTACGGAAAAATGCAACGGTTGCGGCGCCTGCGCCCGGATTTGTCCATCCGGCGCCATTTCCGGAGAAAAGAAGAAACTACACGTGATTAACGGATCTTTGTGTATCGAATGCGGCGCTTGCGGCAGGGTCTGTCCTCAGTCCGCCCTGCTCGATGCCGGAGGCTCCGGATGTTTGATGATCAAACGATCGGAATGGCTCAAGCCGGAACTCATCATGGTGGCCTGCATGGCCTGCTCCATCTGTGTAGATGCCTGCCCTGTCGGATGCCTGGCGATGTCGGAGCTGCCCCGGAATAACGGCGTTGACGCTTTTCCTTATCTGAAGGACGCCAAGGCCTGCATTGGCTGCGGTTTTTGCAGCCGGGAATGCCCGGCGGATGCGCTGACGATGACAAAAAAGGATCAAGAGTAAAGGCTGAAGGTCAAGTGGTGCGGCGCAAAAGCGCCGTCTGCAGGGAACGGTCGCGATCGTTCCCTGCAGTCTAATAATGACAACGGCCGCCCGGTGCATACCGGGCGGCCGCTCTTATTTTTTCCTTTTGCCTTGTTTTTGGAACCTTGTACCTTCAGTTAAATCGTGAAGCCCAGGTCGACGAGTTCCAAAGCGCT
>JALHJD010000382.1 GCA_022837185.1 Desulfobacteraceae bacterium | reverse complement strand
GCTGGGACCCGCAGCGAGTGCAAAAATGCGTCGTCTCCCACGCGATTACGTGGCGGCCCTGGATCTCCACGTGGCAAGCTAGGCATACGGGGGCTTCCTCGTGCTCGCGGGACCGGTCGAGGATCCGTTCACGTGCGGGATCGGTGATGATTGTGTCCATGTTTGTTACCTCCTTGTATATATTATCGGTCATTCCCATATATCCTTAACTATAAGTATAGCAGATATTACCAGGATGTCAAGTCGGACCTCGCGTAAACGCCCTATTGACGCCACTTCACAGCGGCAATAAATGTCGAATCTTTTTTTTAAAAAAGTTTCAGCACGGCCCGCTCCCCGGGGAAAAAGGCCTTCGCGCGGGGCCTGTAACCAACCGGAATCATTGACACTATCAAAACAGCGTTACATTTTCAGGCAACTTAACCAACCGGAATCATTCAGGAAAAGGCCTCAAAATCGGGACAGACGGGAAATTCCCGTCCCCCCTGATTTTGCGCTCTAACTATCCGGAACCATGAATGAAAAAGCAGAAAATGATGTAACGCTGCGCCGATGATGGACCGCCCCGAAAAAAAGGCCTTCACCTCACGGACCTTTTCCCTGTCAACATCTGTTGCCTTTGCCTCTCTCCGTCCGGAAAACCTTCCGATGCAGCCACACACATCCCTCATACGCGGGGGTGGACGGCGACAGCCGGACGGGCCCCTCCCGCGTGTGCCGGGGGTCCGGGGGCGGCGAAGAGCACTCCCCGGCGGTGGGAGGTTCCGAAGGAGGGCGAGCGTGGAGCCCTCCTGGGTCTGTTCGTTGCCACGAAAAAAGCCCGAGGCCTCGAAGGACCCCGGGCTAGGAGGTAACAGCCGGGTTCATCACGCCCGGCCTTGATGGATTGCTATTTACGCACGATCACGTCCGGTGCGCGTCTCACCTCGCCGACCCCCGCCAGTGATACGGCCTCAACCGTCCATTCCGGCCGCAGCTTGCCGGCCCGCTCGATCATATTATACGCCCTGGCCATGCACCGCCCGCCGCCGTCCGTATTCTCAAACACGACGCTGTCCCCGCCAAACCTGAAAGCATGCACCAGCCTGACGTCCTTCGGTGTCACCGCCCGCGGGGCCTGTCCCTCAGGGACCGGCATCACGGACAGGGACATGGCCGACCGCTCCTCCCCGGAGGCCGTCAGCTGCTCGACGACCTGCCCCCAGTTGCGGTTCTCCAGGGACGCCAACGCCTCCTGGCACTTGATCTCCGCGGGGGCCAACAGATCCTGGTCCGCCCGTACAGGCCCCGCGAATCCCACGATCACGCATGCCACCATCACCAGCACTGCCACCCCGATTGCCACTACTGCCACTGTATCTCTTTTCATATTGCCCTCCTGTTCATTTGTTTGTTTGTCAGCTTGTTAACAATGATACACGTCCTATGCCTCACGGGTTCACGGGCGCCCACACCGTATGCGCGGGGACCCATTTCCCGCCACTCCACTGCCCAGGCACTTCAACCCAGCGACCGGGGGGATCCTGCTGTGCCTGTCCCGATGGGTACGCCGTTGCCTGTCCGCCCTGTCCCTGCTGTTTCTGCACATGCTGGTCGACGGCATTGCCTGTGATGGCTCCAACGAGCGCTCCCGCACCGGCCCCGATGAGCGTAAAGGCCGTGTCACGCCCCATGACCTGCCCCGCGATCGCTCCGCCCGCTGCTCCGATCGCCGCGCCTTTTTGCATGTTGTAGCCACTTTCTGCACAACCAGCGAG
>JALHJD010000381.1 GCA_022837185.1 Desulfobacteraceae bacterium | reverse complement strand
TGTCCCCGATAGCGGCCATAGGCTTTCTTGTGGGATTGAACAAGGGGGCTTTTTACGGCGGATCGATTGCCGCGGTCCTAATCAACACCCCGGGCACCCCGGAGGCTGCCGCCACGTCCTGGGACGGCTACCCCCTTTCATTACAGGGAAAAGGAGAAAAAGCCCTGCGCATGGCTCTCTTCGGATCGGTATCCGGGGACTTTTTTGCCACCATGGTGCTGATCCTGGTGGCTGCGCCTCTGGCGGCAGTGGCCCTGTACATGGGACCGCCTGAAATTTTTGCCCTTGTCTGCCTTGCAATGACCATTATTGCCGGGCTGGGAACCCAATCCCTGGTGCGCGGACTCATTGCGGCCGGTTTCGGGATATTAGTCGGAACCGTGGGCATAGAACCGGTATCGGCACTTCCCCGATTCACCTTTGGCGTATATCAACTGGAAAGGGGGATAGAACTTATTCCCATTGGTATCGGGATGCTGGCTTTTTCAGAAATAATCATCCAGCTTGAGCGCCGGTACCGGGATTCCAAAAAGGAAGGAGGAGCTGACGCATGCCTTCTGGCATTCTCCACCAAACGGGAAGATCGCTTTATTTCCTGGCAGGAATTTCGCAGCACCATCAGAACAATTTTGCGGTCATCCGTAGCCGGCACCGTTGTCGGCGCGATGCCCGGTCTTGGCGCTCCGGTGGCCTCGTTTTTTGCCTATGACCAGGCAAAGAAAAGATCAAAAACACCGGAAGAATTCGGCAAAGGCAAGCTGGAGGGCATCGCGGCGTCCGAGTCGGCCAACAGCGCGGTCTGCGCGTCCAGCCTGATTCCGTTATTCACCCTGGGCATTCCGGGCAATGTCGCAGCCGCCCTGCTCATAGGGGCCTTCGTGGTCCACGGAATGATCCCCGGACCGTTGATGTTTGAAAAAAACGCGCAGTTCATCTATTCCATATACTGCAGTCTGCTCCTGGCCAATGTATTTCTGCTTGTTGTCGGCCGCGCAGGACTGAAAGGTTTTTGTAAAATCTTGCAAACCCCTGCCGTTATCCTCTACCCCATAATTATTTTTACCTGCATCATGGGGTCGTACCTGGGAGCGTATAACCCGTTCGACGTGCTGTTAATGCTGTTTTTTTCCTTTATAGCCTACTTCATGAAAAAATTTGATTTTTCCCATATCAGTTTTATTATCGGATTTATCCTTACGCCGATCTGGGAAACGTCCCTGCAGCAGGTTGTCATCTCTTCCCAGCATGACCCCTACATGTTCCTGACCAGGCCGGTGGCGATGGGCCTGCTGGCCATCACCGCTTTTATTGTTTTTAAGACCGCCAGGGGATCAATGCGGAAGGAAAGCAAAGCATGAGACAACAAATCAGCCCAATAAGTATATGACGCATCTTGACTGGCCGGAGGAGGTCTGTACCGGGGATACGCGGTACCTGAGCTGGTCTCGGACCCGGTGAATGCCCCGCTGGTGGTTTTTTCCGACGGGAACCATCACATGGCCCTCAGGGACTGCCTGGACCTGTTTGCCCGGCAGAACAGGGACCTGTCAGGGATCTTCTACGCCACAACACCGCCGGGACCCATTGTCACTCTGCTCAGACAGGGCGGACTGCGGATGGGCAACCTAGTTCTCCGTGTCTCGCCCCACGTGTTTATCAGCCCTCCCGAGATCCTGGACGGACTTGCGGCCGACGGGCTGGTGGCCGAACAGTTGCCATTTATGCAAAACCGGGGCAATGTCCTGCTCATACAAAAAGGGAACCCGAAAAATATCTGCTCGGTATCGGACCTGGCCCGGGATGATATTCGCCTTTTTCTGTCCAACCCCCAAACGGAGAAGGGCAGCTTCACGGCGTATTACAACACCCTGAAAAACCTGGTATCCGGCGGTGATCCGCGCAACAGTTTCCCGGACGATAAAATTGCGCGGGGTCGGATTCTGTTCGGAAAATGCATTCATCATCGTGAGGCGCCCCAGGCGGTTGCGGAGGGTTCAGCCGATGCGGCCGTGGTGTTTTATCATCTGGCCTTACGATATATTCGGATCTTTCCGGACCATTTCGAAATGATTCCCCTGGGCGGAAGTGTTGACAATCCCGAGCCCCTGCCGGGCAATGTCATCGGCAGGACAAACATGGGCCTGGTGGGAGACGGCGGCGCCTGGGGCCGCAGGCTCATCTTTTTCCTTCGTTCACGGCAGGCTTCGGAGATATACGTTTATCACGGCCTGCACCCGCTATCGCCGGTTGATCCGCCACCCTGACCGGCTCTCCGTTCAGGCATCGTCCAGGCCCATTCCGCCGAACCGTTTCAAAAAAAACTCCCTTGCCCGAAAGAGGGGTGACCTTTTTCTCCCGGAGAGCTATATTGGCTGGAAGGAAAAAATTGCCGCCCGGGAACAACACCTTCCACCAGGCTGAAGCCCGGCAGAACAGGATTCCTCCCTTTTCCCCCGACCTGCTTTTCTGAAAAAAATCCGCCTTATTGAACGGCAGTATTCCAGGAGCACGACCCCGTCATGACTGTTTCATCCGGACCGAAAAAATTAAGTGATCTCGTCGAGAACGAATTTGCCCGCATCGAAAAGGCCTTCGAGAGCGGACAGATCACCGGCGGGGTGCCTACCGGCTTTTATGATCTGGACCGCCTTGTCGACGGCATCCATCCCGGCGACATCATCCTGGCGGCGGGCCGCCCCCTGATGGGGAAGAGCGATTTTCTGCTCAACGTGGCCATGCAATTCGCCGCGGAGACGTCCCGGCCGGTAGGCATTTTCTCCCTCCGCCACGATCAGCCCATGGTCTGCCGGCGGATGCTGGCCGCCCAAAGCCGGATTCCCATGCACAGAATGGTACGCAGGCTCCTGAGTGGCGACTGGCCCAAGCTCACCCGCGCCGCCGGCATACTCGCGGATCTTCCCGTGCAGATTGAAGCAGGGACATCCGGCACCGACCGGCAGCTTCTTGACTTCATCGAATCCATGGAGGGCGGCGCCGATCCGGGCCTGATCGTCATTGACGGCTTTGAGCTCATGACCCCGGCGGACAGGCAGACGTCGCACCGGGCCGCGGCGGAGACGCTCATCCTTTTTCTCCGCGACCTTGCCCGGAAAAGAGGGGCGGCGATCATCGTCAGCCTCACCACCCCGCCCGGGGACGGCGGGCGGGGGGACAAACGGCCCGTCATCGATGACCTCGGGGAATGGGAAT
>JALHJD010000380.1 GCA_022837185.1 Desulfobacteraceae bacterium | reverse complement strand
CGGAAGCCTATCTGCCGGCCACCGACACTTACATTGAAAAAGACTCGGCGATTAACGAGGAGATCGACAAACTGCGTCATGCGGCGACTTACGCGCTTTTGACCCGGCGCGACGTCATCATTGTGGCCAGCGTTTCGTGCATTTACGGTTTGGGATCGCCCGAAGCGTACCTGGGAATGATCGTCCAGCTCGAAGTGGGAAAGGAGATTCCCCGCGAGGAGATTTTAAAGCGGCTCGTTGAAATCCAGTACGAACGAAACGACATCGATTTTCACCGCGGCACGTTCCGCGTGCGCGGCGACGTGGTGGAAATCTTTCCGCCCTACGAAGACGAGCGGGCGCTGCGTCTGGAGTTTTTCGGCGACACCCTTGAGGCGATTTATCAGATCGATCCGCTGCGCGGAAAAAAGCTCGGGTCGCTTTCCCGGATTGCCGTCTATCCCGGCAGCCACTATGTGTCCTCGCGGGACAATCTCAAGCGCGCCGTGGCCGATATCCGCGCGGAACTGGCCTGTGTGCTGGCCGCCTGGAAGGCCGAAAACAAGCTTCTGGAGGCGCAGCGTCTGGAGCAGCGGACCAACTTCGATCTGGAGATGATGGAAGAGATGGGCTACTGCCAGGGCATCGAAAACTATTCGCGCCATCTCACCGGCCGCAGGCCCGGCGAGCCGCCGCCGACGCTGATGGAGTACCTGCCCGAGGACGCCCTCATCATCATCGACGAAAGCCACGCCACGCTGCCGCAGCTCGCGGGCATGTTCCGGGGCGACCGCTCCCGCAAGGAAACGCTCGTGAAATACGGATTCCGCCTGCCGTCCGCGCTGGACAACCGGCCCCTGACCTTCGAGGAATACGAGGCGCTTGCCCATCAGCGAATTTACATTTCCGCCACGCCGGCCCAGTATGAAATGGTCAAGGCCCGGGGCGTGCGCGTGGAGCAGATCATCCGCCCGACCGGCCTGATGGACCCGGAAATCGTCGTGAAGCCGGCCGCCCGGCAGGTGGACGACCTGCTCGAGGAAATCCGCATCCGCGTGAAAAAAGACGAACGCGTACTGGTCACGACGCTGACCAAGCGCATGGCGGAAAACCTCACCGATTATTACAGCGGTCTGGGCATCCGCGTGCGCTACCTGCATTCCGATATTCACACGCTGGAGCGCGTCGGCATCATCCGCGATCTGCGCCTGGGGGAATTCGACGTGCTGGTGGGCGTGAACCTCCTGCGCGAGGGGCTCGACATTCCCGAAGTGTCGCTCGTGGCGATTCTGGACGCGGACAAGGAAGGATTTCTGCGCTCGGAACGGTCGCTCATTCAAACGAGCGGACGCGCCGCGCGCAACGTTTCCGGAAAAGTCATCATGTACGCCGACAAGATCACGCGGTCCATTCAGGCCTGTCTGGACGAAACGCACCGCCGCCGCGCCCTGCAGAGCCAATACAACGAAGAGCACAACATCACGCCGGAGACGATTAAAAAGTCGATCATGAACGTGCTGGGGTCCATCTACGAAGCCGATTACGTCACGATTCCGGCGGACGACAAAGCCGGAAGGCTGACGCCCGCGGAAGAAGATTTGCCTGCTCTGGTTCAGAAACTCACAGCGGAAATGAAGCAGGCGGCCAGGGACCTGGCGTTTGAAAAAGCCGCCGCCCTGCGCGACGAAATCAAGGAACTCAACAAAATCCTGATAGAGATGGGGTAGGGACCTTCTTTAAAAAACCGGAGGCGGTTAATACTGAATGATGACCTCGTCGGGCTT
>JALHJD010000379.1 GCA_022837185.1 Desulfobacteraceae bacterium | reverse complement strand
TGCCGACCGTGCCGTATTTGTTGCCCCGTCCGGGCGAATTGTTGGAAATGACGGGCGAGGTTTCAGACAGACCGTAACCGTCATAGGTGGGCACGCCGACATCACTGAAGAACATGGCGATGTCCGGTTTCATCATCGCACCTCCGGTGACAACGTGTCTTAACCTTCCGCCGAAGATCGCCCGGATCTGCGAAAACACCAGGGCATCCAGGTCCTTGAAGTCTTTTGTTTTCTCGGCAAGGCCCCGGTTCTTGACGGCCTCGGTGCAGGCGGCGTCAAAGAACTGCTTTTTGACCGGATCGGCCGCGACGCCCTGCATGATCGTATCATAAACCTTGTTGACGATGCGGGGAACGACGGAAAGCCCCGTGGGCTTGACTTCCTGGAAATTTTGGATGAGTTTGTCGACGGATTCGGCAAAGGCGACGCCGCCGCCGCAGTGGATGTAATCGTGGAGATCGGCGGACAAACCGAAAACATGCGCCCAGGGCAAAATGGCCACCACGTGCATGGTTTCATCGAGGCTGAATCCGTCCACACCGGAGCGGGCGCACAGCGTCAGGCTGCCGTGGGAGAGCATCACGCCTTTCGGGTCGCCGGTCGTTCCGGAGGTATAGACGATGTTGGCCAGATCCGACCAGTGGGGCTTGAGAGAGGGCGCGGGATTCCTGGCGCCCATGCCCTCGAGGGCCGGAAGCGAATTTTCGCCCTCGCCGAAAACGAGGAAGATTTCTTTCAAGGTCGGAATCGTATTTTTAAAATCTTTGATTTTTTCATAAACGGCGGCGTGCGCGACAAAAAGGAATTTCACCTCGGCGTCCCGGACGATGTATTCGATCACTTTCGGCAGTTCCTGCAGGTACATGGGAACCAGCACGCCGCCCAGACCGTGGACCGCCTGCTCGCAAATAAACCATTCCGTGCAGTTGTGGAGGATCACGCCGACCTTCTCTCCTTTGTTCAAACCCAGTTTCTTCAGGGCCGCCCGGAGATGGTCGACCCGATCGGCCACCTGCCGGAAGGTGACCCATTCATACTGGCCGGATGCGGGATTTTTGGTGCCGAACAGCCGGTTTTCCGGATATTTGGCAACGCTCTGTTCGAATAAATCGACTAAATTGTTCGGATTGTCGTACACCGTCTCAACGCTTACTGCTTTTGTCATAATTTTCTCCTCGGCATATGGTATTGATAGGGATCCCCCTTCGCGCTATTCGGCCAGGATCGCCTTGAATTTCACCGGGTCCGTCGCATAGAGGACCGCGCGTTCCACGCCTTCGGCCCGGAATTCATGAACCTTGAGATAATCGGGGTTCTGCGTCATGGTGAGAAACGCCCGGCGCGACGGGTACGAAACCAGCATCAGCAGATCCCAGTCCTCGCTTCCCTGCAAGAGCTCCTTCGGCTTTCCGAAGTACAGCACCTTGGCGCCGACGGCCTCGACGAAGGGTCCGGATTCCTTGATGTAGCGGAAATAGGACTCCCGGCCGCCCTCTTTTTTAAACTTCAGCAGATTGAGCATGACAAACGGCTCCGGATTGGGATTGTCCGCCAGAGCCTGAAACTGATCGTCGTTTGATTGAATGCCGGACATGGTGTTTCCTCCTTGCTCAAAGAAAGATGGACGGAAGGCGGCGCCTGCCGCCTTCCCGGTTTTGGCGAATCATTTAAAAAAGCGGTTCATCAGTTCGGCGACTTCCCGGGGCTTTTCCTCCTGGAGAAAGTGGGCCGCTTTGATCTGTTCGACGGTGATGGAATCGAAGCAGTCT
>JALHJD010000378.1 GCA_022837185.1 Desulfobacteraceae bacterium | reverse complement strand
TCCGCCGTTGAGGAACTCCACAACAACATCATCAAGATCCTCGACAACCGGCTCATTCCGGCGGAGTACAAGTTTTCCTTCATGCAGCAGATCGACCTGCCCGGCCTCATTCTCCTGCTGCGCAGGACCGCGGCCGAAAAGGAAGACCCCAATCTGATTCGCCTCATCAACGCCGAGACC
The DNA here is from genome assembly GCA_022837185.1 of Desulfobacteraceae bacterium. Classification (GTDB taxonomy): domain Bacteria; phylum Desulfobacterota; class Desulfobulbia; order Desulfobulbales; family Desulfobulbaceae; genus UBA10518. The sequence continues at coordinate 1,596 of JALHJD010000378.1, read as the reverse complement.
CGGATCATCGGCGAACGGTTCACCCTCCTGGAGAGGCTGATTCTGGGCTACGCCAAACAGAAGCTGGTGGACTTCCAGATGGTGATCATCGGGACCCTGGCCCTGGTGGTCTTCCTGGTGACGACCCTGATGGTGATCACGTACCGCTTTCTGATCCTGCCGGTGATAAATATTTCAGACCAGTCGGAGCAGGTCCGCCAGGGGCGGCAGGACAGAATTTACAAGCCCGGCGGCTGGCAGGAGGTTGAGAATCTCTCCGACAAGATGAACGGCCTGCTGCATGACATGAAGCAGGCAAGGGCGTCCGCGGAACGCTATGAAGCACTGGTAAGCTGCGCGCGCTATGTCGTCTGGAAAATGCAGCCCGTCAAGGGACCGGAGGAATTGTTCCAGACGGCGTGCCGCTCACTGCTGCACAATCCGGATTTCATCCTGGCGTGGGTGGGTGTCCGGGACGCGGAAGGAGAGGGGATAACGCCGGTCGCGGCGGACGGCTCGTCCACCATGACGGGCGAGGAGTGCCAGGAGTGCTTCGGTGCCTTGCTGGCAGCGCAGGAGGGAGAGTCCGATCCCATCGCCAAGGCCCTGCAGTCCGGCGAGATTTTCATCCGGAGGGATATCCTGGCCAAGGCTCCCAAAGGGCCGTTCAAGAACACCCCCCTGGCTTCCGGAAAGGTGGACAGCATTTCCGTGCCCATAGCCATTGAAAACAAGGTGTACGGGGTGTTGACGGTGTACGTCATGGCCCGCCAGGGCGACATTGAAGAGGAATCGCAGCTGCTCTGCGAAGTCGCCGGACTGATGGCCGCGAAAATACGCCTGTTCGATATCAGGAACAAATTTGAACTGGAAAAAACCGTCAAGAACCTGATCGGCGAGAAGAGCAATATTCTCGTCTTTGTCCTCAACAGGGAGGGGAAGATCGTCAGTGCCGAGACCTTCCTGTCCGATTCGGAGTTGGCCGCGGCCGCCGGCAAGTGGATAGGCGCCTCCGTTGATGAAATAGTGCGGCCTGAGAGTGAATCTGAAAGAGTGGTGCTCATGAATTGCCTCGCCAGGGCTGACCGGTATGATTTCCAGGCGGGACTCGCCGGGTTCGACGGCACCTTTTCTGCGATACTGGCCCCGACCGAGCTTTTTCCGGCTGATGACGTACATCTCCTTCTTGTTCTGCTCCCACCCCAGAAAAACATACTGATTCAGCCGGAAAATTTTCAGGTGGCCTATTCCGCGGCAATCGGCCAGTTCGCCAGCACCATCGCCCATGAGATAACCGACGTGAGCAACGGCATCATCAATTACGCCCAGATGCTGTGCGACGAGATCGGCGGCGAAGCGCAGAGCGAAAGAAGAAAGCACCTCAACCGGATCATCGCCGGCGGGGAAAAGGTGGCGGCGGTGGTGGAACCCCTGCTCGTCGACCCCCAGGACATGGAATATTCCAAGGACAGCGACCTGGTCCGGAAAATTTTTGATGATGTGTTCATGCTGGCCGGCCATCATCTCCGCCGGGACGGCATAAAGGTGAAACTCGACGTGCAGCCTGCCTCCCTGCAGTACCGGCGCCACCACCTGCAGCTGCTCCTGCTGACCCTG
>JALHJD010000059.1 GCA_022837185.1 Desulfobacteraceae bacterium | reverse complement strand
GAATATCGCTGGGTCGAGCGACGCAGCGGGAAACCAGGAGTCCAGCGCCGGACGGCGCCAAGGAAGAAGCAGGCCTCGATCGCCAATTTCACGGAATGGATCAAGAGGAACCGGCACAAGCCGCTACGCAAGATAATGACAACGCTATGCAGCAAACTCCAGGGGTACTGGAACTATTACGGAGTGCGAGGAAACATGGAGAGCTTGCTTGAGGTCTATCGTGAGTTCAAGAAGCTGTTGTACAAGTGGCGAAATCGTCGAAGTCAGAAACGCAGCTGCAACTGGCAGGGCTTCCTGGACATGCTCAAGCACTATACGATTCCTTCCGCATATCGTAGAGACCGGCCCATCGCCTCAGCTGCAACTGTTCTGAGGAGGTCAGCGCAAAGCGAGTGGCTCCGAAGAGCCCTGTGCGGGAAAACCGTACGCAGGGATCTGTCGGGGGGGCCTGGGTAACTGGGCACCCTGCCAAACAATCGAAACCTGGCTGGAAACATTGCCCTGTTGCGTCCCGGCCTGAGGGAAAATATTACAATCTCCTTCTCCTGGGGGAGAAGGTGCTCCGAAGGGGCGGATGAGGGGGCGCGACTCCCGAAGCGCTCACCTGTGTGGCGGAGAAATTTTCGATTTCGATACCGATTTCGATTTCGATTGGAGCTTTGCTGGGTTGGAGTGAGCAGTACTCTCCAATGGCGGCCGGCGACTCAAAACCGCGCCGCTCTGTTCTTCCCGTCGTCCCAATCGAAAAGGGCAGTATCTCTTCTGCTTTTCAACCTTTCCGGGACAGTTCGCCCAGGAGCGGGGGAAAAACTATGACCACCGAGGTCCCTTTGTCCCTGCTGCTTGCCAGCTCAATGGAACCGTTGTGGTCTTCAACAATCTGCTTGACATAGGGCAGTCCGATACCGGTTGTTCCTTTGCCGGTGGTGAAAAACGGTTCAAAGATATGTTGCACCATTTCAGGGGGGATTCCCGGCCCGTTGTCTTCAATGCGGACGAGAACGGTTTTTTCTCCGGCTTCCGTGACGATCTGGATCGTATCGCCGCTGCCGCAGGCTTCTATGGCGTTGCGCAGAACATGCATGAGGGCTATCTTGACCAGGTGCCTGTTTCCCTGAAAGGTGAGGGGGGACGGCGCCCGGTCGAGGAAAAGGATGACGCCCCTGCGCTCCGCCTCGTCCGCCACCGCGGCCATGGCTTCTTCCACGAGAGCGCTCAGTTCAAGGGCGGAAAATTTCCACTTGCCCTTTTTTTCCGACAGGTCCAGTTTGGTAATCAGCGATTCCAGTTTTTTGACCTGTTCCTGTATCTGGTCGATTTTTTTCAGTTCAGGATTGCCCTCGGGAATGTTTTTTTTCATTCGCCGGACGAGGCCGCCGATGATCATGGAAGGATTCCGGACATCGTGGGCAAAACGCAGGGCCATTTCCACCCGGGTCCGTTCCGAGACAATTGATTCGATGTCTTTGTTCAGTTCAAGCAGTTCCCGGCTGAAGGACGAGATTTTCTCCCTGTCCCTCGCCATCCGGTTCATGATGGTTTCCATCCGTCCGAAATAGAGGGTGACCGAACCGATAATCACAAAGGTAATGGTGTTGATGGAGCCGCTGATAGGGGATAATTGCTTCCACAGGTCAAAGTGACCGGAAAAGAACAGGATATGTTTGAGAATATGCCCGGCGGAGCGGGAAACGGAAAAGGCGAACAGTGCCCCGGTGAACCAGAGCAGATAATTTGCCAGGGCATTTTCAGGGGCTTTGCGAATGATTTTCCTGGTGGTGGCGAGGCACATGGTGGAGACGATGATCATGCCGAGCGAGCCGGCAAAATCAATTATCCATACGGGGGAAAGGGACCAGAAAGTCATGACCGGACCCTCTTTGTTCCGCCGTTCTCCTGAAAAACGGCGTGGAGTTTTCGCAGTCCGGCGCAGAAAAACACCAGCGCCGGCAGGCAGAGGAGGTGGTCCATCTGCAAAACATAATATGCCGCTTCCAGCCAGGATTGCATCGCCAGCGCAGGGACGGTCCGGCCGGGCAGAACGATGAACACGGATTCCGGGAGGAAGGTTTCCGCAATATGACCGGCAAATGCCCAGGCGTTCCAGAGAATGAGCAGAAAGGCGCCCCACGACAACAGACGCCAGGCCTTCTCGGTCTCAAGCCGGGAGCGGCGGAGGGAAAACAGAAAGGCCGCCAGGGAAAAGATCAGGAATAGATGGGCCCCCTGATGCACGTACAGACCCTCCGGCGCTGCATGGGTCTGCAGGGCGAACACGGTCCGAGGATTGAATGCGGACGCCATGAGCGCGGCCATGAGAAAGACCGTGACACTGCCGGTCCGCCCGCCGCCGGTCATCAAAAGCCGCCTTATTCGAAACAGGATCCATCTGTAATACATGTCGGAATTATACCACAGATGAATCATGCACCGGGACTAAATTCCTCGTGTTGTCCGTTGGAATGAATTGTATCTGTTCCCGCCCCGAAGGACTGTTGAGCCTGCATCGGGAAACGGGCATTAAAGGCGGGAGCAGACCGTTCCCCTCCCCCGGTCCCGAAGGCCAGGACAGCGGAACGGGTCATTATTTTCTTCTCCGGTCGGAGGAGGGGAACGTTCTATCCGGCGTGCATGGAGCGTGACTGTTTGAACCCGTCGGCAAATTCCTGCCAGTTGCCGAGCGTGGCGACTATGGTTGCGCCGATATCCTGCTCGGCGCCATGGCGCAGTTTCCATTGCGGTTTGACCTGCATATGGATGCTTTTCCCTGCGCCGGTCAACAGCACTCCCAGGTTGTCCGAATCCTGATTCAGCCTGTTTCCGGAGCAGGCGAAACATATGCCGTTGGACGAAATATCGTTGACCGACACCCGGCAGCAGTCGCTGCCGTCGGAAACAAGGGCTATGATCCCGTCCAGCCCCTGCCGGGGGGACTGCCTTTTGTCATGCGCGGGGAAGGGATCCGGGGCATCCTCCGCCACGGTCTTTGCAGCGGGGAGCCGGACCCCGGCGTTCAGCCGCCCACCGAGCAAGAGGAGCGGCAGGAACAGGAGAGGGAAGACAAACAGGATAAACGCGGGAAGAAACAACACATACCCCATCACATCCGGTTTCAGCATGACTGTACCTCCTTTTTCCCTTGCGGTAAAAATGCATCGCTTTTTTTACGCATTATGCAGGGAAATGATACCTCGAGCAGACGGAGATGCCCCCGGGCTGCTCCCATTTCCCCTGTCTCCCGTCTTCAGTCCCTCACTGCTGATGTCCAGGGTTGCGGCCGACATGGCAGACCTTGCATTCAAAATTGAAATCCGAATACTCCGGCAAATCCAGCACCCAGGCTCCAGCCTCGATTTCCACGATGGGCACGCCGCCGGCCGTCAGGTAGTCGGCGCACATATAATTGAGATACCAGGTGCTCCCCTGGGTTGCGTGGCAGATGTCGCAATCCGTGGGAATGGTGTAGTCGTAATCATGCACTTTGCGGATATTGGTGCCGTGACAGGGAGTGCAGGAATTTGATTCGGAAAGGTGGTCGGTCCCGTGGGCCGGGGAACAGAGGAGCATCCCTGCAATGATGCAGGCCGGAATTGTTTTCCCACTCAACATGGTTTCTCCTTCTGCCTGCCGCGCCATCCGCCCTTCCTGTTTAGACCGCCGGAAATATGCCGGGGACGAAACGGCGGTGTGCACTGCAGAGAATTGATATGGAATCGGTTTTTCTGGAAACAGCGCTCAGTATCTCGAAACTGCAGGGCGCAGTCCCAATGAATATGGCATGCTGTTTTTTTGCCTACATTGACTTTAGCCGATGGGGCAAATTTGTACATGCGGTAAATTGTCACGGGTAGGAAAGCGACTTTCTGTATATATATGATTCTCATTCGCAATGAATCCTGCAGATCCTGCCATGTGGAGTGCCGACGCTGCAATCACGCTGAAGCCTGCGGGGAAGGCGTGGGTGCAGTGCCGTGCAATCGAATGCATGGGAGTCGTCTCTTTTGCACCTTTCATGTTCCTGAGCTTTTATGGTACATGTATGTATACCGGAAAGACGGATCAAAAATTCTGACCGTAATCTTTGCAGCGGAACGCGGCATGGAAGAGACCAGGCGCACATACGAATGCATCATTATCGGGGCCGGCCCGGGCGGGCTGCAGGCGGCCCTTCATCTCGGGCGCTATAACCGCAGGGTGCTGCTCATCGACCGGGGCGGGGGCCGCACCACCCATGCGGCGCACATCGTCAATTATCTCGGTCTGCACGCGGTATCGGGCCGGCAACTGGTGGCAACCGGGCTTAAACAGGCGCGGAGCTTCGGGACCGAGATCGTCAGGGATGTTGTCACCAGGGTGGAAAAAAAAGATGTTTTTACCGTCCACGCCGCGATAGCCTGCTACCAGGCACCCTTTGTCATTGTTTCAGCCGGGGCGGTCGACCATTTGCCGAACCTGGGAAATCTCAGCCGTTTTTTCGGCAAAGGGTTCTACACCTGCGTCGATTGCGACGGGCATCTCACCACCGGCAGGAAATTGCTGGTCATGGGCAACTCCCTGAACGCCGCCCGTCTGGCTGTGGGCATGAAAAAAATGTATACCGACGATACCGCCCTGCTGCTGACGGATTTTGATCTGCCGGCCGATGATCGGCAAATAATTGAGGAAGAGGAGGGGATCCGGGTCTATTCAGGGCAGCCGGCCGCCCTGTTGGGCGAAGAGGAGCTGGAGGGCGTCCTGCTGGACGATGACCGGGTCATCCCCTGCCGGGCGGTAATGGCCAGCTTTGGCTGGGGCTTGAACGACGGATTTCTGTCAGGCCTGCCCCTGGACAGGGACCGGGAGAATTTCAAGATCGTCACCGGGAGCAGTAATGAATCCTCCCTGCCGGGCCTGTATGTCGTCGGGGCGATGAAAACTGGCCACTCCCAGGCGATTATCGCCGCCGGTCAGGGGGCGGCGGCGGCCATCGACATCAATAGCCAACTCCTGGAGCTGTGAAACCAGCCGAATCACCGGAGGAAGGGCAGGCAGTCCATGAACTGCGCAGCCGATGCAGCCGCGGCTTGAGCGGCGGAAGAGAGGGGAAATGAGCCGGGTATTGCGTCCCGAAGTCATCCGATGGTTTCATGCCGCCCCGTTCGCCACGCCTGTCATAGGCGTTGCCGGAGGGAAGGGAGGGGTGGGCAAAACCGCCGTGGCCGTCAATCTGGCCTCGTCTTTCGCGGCCGCCGGGCATCGTACGGCCCTGGTCGACTGTGACGTGGAGGCCCCCGACGCGCTGGTCTTCCTGGGTTTGCCTCCGGGGGAGGGGGTGCAGGCCAGGGTGGTTCAACCGGAGTTTTTCCTTGAAAAATGTACCGACTGCCAGGCATGCATCCAGGCATGCCGGAGGCATTGCCTCCTGCGGCCCGCGGAGAGGACAATTCTGCTCATGGGTGAATGCAGCGGCTGTGAAGCCTGCTTTCTTGTCTGCCCGGCAGAGGCCATCCATCGCGGCCACCGGGGCATGGGCACATTGCGGACAACGACTGCCGGGAGATTGACCGTTTTTTCCGCGGCCCTGGAGCCGGGAGCCGAGGAAAGCGCGTTGCTGATCCACGCCCTGATGCAGCGGGCGGCCGCTGCGGCGGAACAGTTCGATGTCATTGTCGTCGATACCCCATCCGGCCTGCGGCATACCGTTATTGAAGCACTGAAGGGCTCGGCCCACGTCCTTGTGGTCACGGAACCGACACCGCCGGGGATCCATGATCTCGACCGGCTGCTTTCCCTGCTTGACATGTTTGCGGTTCGCCGTTCCATTTTCATCAACCGCGCCGATCTGCCGGGAAGCATGCAGGACCTCAGGGAGGTTGCCGACCGGCACGCCACCCCTGTTGAGACCGGGCTGCGCATGGATGACCAGCTCATGGAGAGCAGCCGCCGCGGTGTGGCGGCGGTTCAATTGTTCCCGCAATCCCTTGTGGCGAGGACGTTTACCGGGCTGGCCCGCAATCTTGCCGGGGAGTACCTGCCGTGAAGGAGATAGTAGTACTGAGCGGCAAGGGCGGAGTGGGCAGGTCGGCGCTCACCGTCTCTCTCGGAGCGGTGCTGGCTGAGCGGAATACGGTTGTGCTGGCGGACACCAATGTTGCCGCACCGAACCTCCACCTCATCGCCGGTGCCGTTGCCGAGGAGGTCGTCGAGGACTGGGCGGACAAGGCGGCCGTCGATTATGACCTGTGCGATCACTGCCTGAAATGCCTGGATGTCTGTCGGTTTTCGGCGATCATCGGCGGCGAGGAGCCGATTATTCTCAATTGTTTCTGCGAGGGCTGCGGGGCCTGTTCCCTTGTCTGTCCGGTTGATGCGATCACCGTGCGGCCGGTGGTGAACGGCAGGCTCAACATTCTTGACGCCGGCTGGTGCAGGGTGGCGGCCGGCGAACTGGACATCGGCGAGTCCGGCTCCGGCAGACTGGTGGAAGCCGTCCGGAAGAGAGCCCGCCTGGAAGCCGCAAGACGGGGGGCCGGATTCATTGTGATCGATGGCCCGCCGGGAACGGGAAGTCCGGCCATCGCTGCCATGAAAGGGGCTGATTACATCATCCTGGTCACCGAGCCCACCTCTGCGGCATTGCATGATCTGCAGCGCATCGTCGACGTCGTTGCCCGGTACGCGATTCCGGCGGGCATTGTCCTGAACCGGACCGGCATGCCTGAAGCCGGAGTAAGGCCGATGCCGGCCTATATCAGGGAAAAAAATCACGACCTGCTGGCGGAAATTCCCTTCGACCCCTTGGTCCCCGCCGCCCTTGCCGAAGGCCGGCCTGTCGCTGATGCCTTCCCGGACGCACCTTTTTCCCGGGTGCTACGGCGATTGGCCAGAACAATGGAAGACCGGCTTCTCTGACGGCGAGAGCCTGCTTGCGGTCTTTACCGCCCTGTCTCCGGCAAGGTCCTTCGGCGTCCCATGGGCGGGCGGTTCCCCCACCGGACTTCCATCCCCTTGTCGATTGCCCTTTTTCCTGTATTTGACAATCGTTTATCGGATAACATAAACTGTATGCAGGTACGACAAAGGAGGTGCCGCATTACCCTGCTGAATTGCGACAAAACGAGCGGCCTGCGCCGCAGGCCGATATTCCTGCTGCTGTTCTGGCTGACGGTGCTGGCGGCCGGGGCCTGGTCCGCATTTTCCGCCGCTGGCGGCGAGCCGCGGACCGTCGTGGTGCTCAGCATCAAAGGCCCCATTGGTCCGGCCATCTCTGATTACGTTGTCCGCGGCCTGCACAAGGCCGAGGAGGCCGGCGCCGCGGCGGTCATTCTGCAGATGGACACCCCCGGCGGCTTTGACCATTCCATGCGGGAAATCATCAGTCATATCCTTGCCTCGCCGGTGCCGGTCATCTCCTATGTGGCACCCGGCGGCTCGCGGGCCGCCAGCGCCGGCACCTACATCCTTTATGCCAGCCATGTGGCGGCCATGGCTCCCACCACCAACCTGGGGGCGGCAACGCCCATCAAGGTGGGCGGCCTGCCGGGCATGCCGGACAAGGAGCCGGAATCCGCCGACAAAAAAGAGGAAGACAAAGATAAATTTCTTCCCAAGGATGCCCTGGAACGCAAGATGATCAACGATGCGGTGGCCTATATCACGGCCCTGGCCAGGAGGCACGGCCGCAATGCCGAATGGGCTGAACGGGCCGTGCGCGAGGCGGTGAGCCTCAATGCCGGCGAGGCCCTGGAGCTTGGGGTCATCGACCTGGTGGCGGCCAATCTGGAGGAGCTGCTGGAGAAAGTGGACGGCCGGGAAGTGGTCATGGAGGAGGGAAGGATCACCCTCGCCACCGCCGGGGTGGAAACGGAACGGTATGAGCCCGACTGGCGGACCCGGCTTCTGGCGGTCATCACCGATCCCAACGTCGCCTACATCCTGATGTTGCTCGGCGTGTACGGCCTGATCTATGAACTGGCCAATCCGGGCTTTATCCTGCCGGGCATGGTGGGGCTCATCTGTCTGCTGCTGGCCCTGTACACCTTCCAGATTCTGCCCATCAATTACGCGGGGCTGGCCCTGATCATCCTCGGCATGCTCTTCATGATCGGCGAGGCGGTGACTCCCAGCTTCGGGGCCCTGGGAGTCGGCGGGGTCATTGCCTTTGTCGTCGGCTCCATCATCCTGATGGACGAAGAAAGCATGCGTATCTCCCTGCCTCTGATTTTCAGCATAGCTCTGCTGTCGGCGACCTTCTTCATGTGGGTGATCGGCAGGATGTACGCCATCAGCAGGAAAAAGGTCCGGACAGGTTCCGAGGAAATGATCGGCAGCATCGGCGAGGCCATGAGTGATTTTGCCCGGGAGGGGAGGATATGGGTCCATGGTGAATCCTGGCGCGCGGTGTCGTCGGCCCCGGTTGCCAAGGGCGAGAAAGTCCAGGTGGTCTCCCAGGACGGCTTAACGTTGAATGTTAAAAAAATGCAGGAGGACATGCCATGATAATCCCCAATTATGTACTGACATACTTCACCCCTCTTGTACTGGTCATCGGATTTTTCTTTCTTTCCCTGCGGATTGTGCCGGAATACCAGCGGCTGGTGGTTTTTTTCCTCGGCCGTTTTCAGGCCGTCAAGAAGCCGGGCCTGCGGATCGTGGTGCCCGGCATCCAGCAGGCGGTCCGGGTCGACCTGCGCGTCATCACCATGGACGTCCCCAGTCAGGATGTGATCTCGCGGGACAATGTCACCGTGCGGGTCAACGCCGTGCTCTATTTCCGGGTGGTTGACCCGGAAAAGGCGATAATTCAGGTCGAGGATTATCTCGACGCCACCAGCCAGCTGGCCCAGACCACTCTCCGGTCCGTGCTGGGCCAGCACGAGCTGGACGAAATGCTGGCGGAGCGGGAAAAAATGAATGCCGACCTGCAGGAAATCATCGACTTGCAGACCGATGCCTGGGGGATCAAGGTCACCAATGTCGAAATCAAGCATGTCGACCTCAACGAGAGCATGGTGCGGGCCATTGCCCGGCAGGCGGAAGCGGAGCGTGAACGGCGGGCCAAGGTGATCCATGCCGAGGGCGAACTGCAGGCTTCGGAGAAACTGCTGGCCGCGGCCGAGGTCATCTCCCGCAATCCGCAGGCCCTGCAGCTCCGGTACCTGCAGACCTTGAACGACATATCGAGTGAAAATGCCACCACCATAGTCTTCCCCCTGCCCCTTGACCTCATCAAGGCACTGATGGAAAAAAAGGAGTGATTGCAGGGGGATGCATGTTGTCCTGCCGCCGGGCAAATTCGCGGCCGCAAGGGGCATCGGGCCGCCCGGCTGTCTGGCGGACCCGAATATCAGTTGATGATGGAGGGGTGGCCGGCGATGCGGCTTCTCAAGCGGTTTGATCATCCAACCGGTGTATTTCCCGCTGCAGCGGGCGTCTTTCAAAGGCCGGACACCTTTCGAGGTACCAGAGGAGATTTCTGAATCGCAGAATTTCCTCCAGTTCGGCCGCCGTCAGGATGGAGGTGTTTGACTTGACGAGATAGACGATGCACTCCTCGCAGACGTTCAGCGCGGTCTTTCCTGCGTCGAGGAGTTCGGCAATCTCCCAGCAGGGGATATCGGGAGAGGTCCTGGCCGGACAATCCGCCGAGCCGAGACACTGCATAATTTCCCAACAGGGCATGGTGCGGATCATTGACATACGAAGCCTCCTGCATGCGTTGTGCGGATTCATGAGCCGGGCATGACGGCCTGATGCTCCTGCTGCGGCTGGAGCAGGGGCGCCGCCGTGTACAAGGTGGTGCTCCCGCCTTTTGATTAGCAAGATGCCGGCCATAAAAGGAAAAGGTGACCGGGAAAAAAGCATTTCCCAATCATTTCGGCCGGTCACGGGGATGACACAGGAGCGGGGGAGAGAAATCCGACCACGCCGGGGCGGCCGAAGTGCATGTTTTTTCCTGCACCGATTCCTCGAAAATGTAAAATTTTGAACAATGGTTCCAAAGAACGCTGCCCCGGCCCGCCTCTCCGGTCATTGTTTTTGCCGAAGCCGGGATTATCATATGAAACCGGGCTGACCCGGCATCCTTTTGCACTCCTTCATTCGGTTTTAATCCATTGAACAGCCTGCCGATACACAGTGTTCTTCCGGAAATCCGCCGGGTCCTGGCGGGTCCCGGTGCCGGCGTGCTCTGCGCTCCTCCCGGTTCGGGCAAAACAACGGTCGTCCCCCCTGCCCTGCTCAGCGAACCGTGGCTTGGCGGCCGGTCGATCCTCCTGGTGGAGCCGCGCCGCCTGGCCGTCCGTCTGGCAGCGATCTACATGGCAGGACAGCTCGGCGAGGAAGCGGGCGGAACGGTGGGATACCAGGTACGCTTTGCCCGGCGGATTTCTCCGGCCACCAGGCTGGAGGTCGTTACCGGGGGCATACTGCTCCGCCGGCTGCAGCGGGACCCCGAATTGTCCGGGGTCGGCCTGATCATCTTTGATGAATTTCATGAACGAAGCCTGGAAAGCGATCTGGCCCTGGCCCTGTGCCTGGAAGTGCGCGGCGCCCTGCGCGATGACCTGCGCCTGCTGGTCATGTCCGCCACCATCAATCCCGGGCCGGTCAGCGGACTGCTGGGGGGCGCCACGACAATAACCTGCCGGGGGCGGGTCCATCCGGTCGAGGTCCGCCATGCTCCCCCTCCATCCAGAACGGACAGCAGCCGCTCCGACCATATTGCCGCCAATGTCGCTGCCGCTGTTCAGCGTGCCCTGGCCGAACACCGGGGGGATGTCCTGGCATTTCTCCCGGGCGCCGGCGAAATCCGGCAAACCCGCGCCAGGCTGGCCGGGGGGACCGGGACCGATGACGTTGTTTTCCGCCCCCTGTACGGGGATTTGCGCCTCGCCGACCAGTCCGCGGCCATCCAGCCCGACCCCGCGGGGCGGAGAAGGGTGATTCTGGCCACCACCATCGCGGAAACCAGCATCACCATCGAGGGGATCACAACGGTCATAGACTGCGGCTGGAAACGGGTGCCGCGCTTTGACCCCAACTGCGGCCTGAGCAGACTGGAAACGGTCCGGATCTCCAGGGCTTCGGCGGTTCAGCGGCAGGGAAGGGCGGGGCGCCTGGGGCCCGGGGTCTGCTACCGGCTATGGGGGGAGGCTGTGGAGGCCGGTCTTCAGGAGTACGACCGGCCTGAGATCCTGGAGGCGGACCTGGCCGGTCTGGCCCTCCACCTGGCGCAGTGGGGCGTCAGAGATCCGCTCCTGCTGCAATGGCTGGATTGTCCGCCCGCCGGTGCTTTTGCCCAGGCCAGGAGCATGCTGGCCGGGCTGGGAGCCCTGGCCGGCGATGGCCTGATAACACCGCTGGGCAAAAAGATGGCCGCACTGCCCGTGCATCCGAGGCTGGCGCGCATGCTGCTGGAGGCGGACCGCATCGGCTGCCGGGCAACGGCCTGCGACCTGGCCGCACTGCTCACCGAGCGGGATGTCCTCAAGGAGGGCGATCCCACGGCAGACATCGGCGGTCGGCTGCACCTCCTGCAGGTCTACAGGGACAAGGGAGTTGGAGCGGTTCGCGCCCTGGGCAGGACCGGTGCCGGCTGCAGGAGGGTGGACCGGGTCAGCAGGCAGCTCGCCGGGCTGCTTCCGGGGCGGGATAAAAACACCGGTCATTGCCCCTCCGGTCCCCTGCTGGCCGCGGCCTTTCCCGATCGCCTGGCACAGCGGCGGCCGGGGCAAGTGGGGCGATACAAACTTGCCTCCGGCCGCGGCGCCTGCCTGCATCCGCACGATCCCCTGACGAGGGAGCCGTTTCTGGTGATAGCATCACTGGATGCGGGCCGCCGGGACGGCCGCATTTTTCTGGCGGCGCCCATTGATCAGGATGAAGTGCGCGGCCTGGTCGCCGACCGTCTGGTGCGGGAGGAAAAGGTGGAATGGAGTGACAGCGTGGGTGCGATAACCGCCCGCTGCCTGGTCAAGCTTGATGCCCTGGTCCTCGAAGAGAAACCCCTGTCCCATCCCGATCCCGAGGCGGTGCGGGCGGCCCTTATCAAGGGCATCCGGGCGGCACGACCGGAAATCCTGCCCTGGACCCGGGAAGCCCGGAACCTGCAGGAACGGGTCAACAGCCTGCGGATCTGGCAGCCCGGGGAAGAGTGGCCGGATCTGACCGAGCAGCACCTGATGGACACCCTCGAGGCATGGCTGGCTCCGTTTGTCATGAACATCAGGACCAGGGAGCAGCTCCACACCCTGGATCTGGCCAGGATCCTGCGGGGCCGCCTGGATTACCGCCGGCAGTTGCTGCTGGAGCAGGACGCCCCGACCCATATCAGGGTGCCGGGCGGTTCGCGGATCAGGTTGCGCTACCGGGCGGGAGAACCGCCGATACTGGCCGTGCGCCTGCAGGAAATGTTCGGCCTTCAGGAAACCCCGACGATCTGCCGGGGCCGGGTCCCGGTTCTGCTGCATCTGTTGTCCCCCGCCATGCGGCCCATCCAGGTTACCTCCGATCTCAAGGGCTTCTGGAACGGGTCCTATCATGCGGTAAGAAAGGAAATGAAAGGGCGCTACCCCAAACATTCCTGGCCCGAAAATCCCGGGGGGCAGGAGACAGAAAACAGATGACAGAGGTAGGATGAGAAGGCTGGTCTTCCTCGCGAGCTGTGATAAAATCACGCTCAAAAGATTAACGCAGTCCAGAGGCTGCAAAGAGAGGAGGACCAG
>JALHJD010000377.1 GCA_022837185.1 Desulfobacteraceae bacterium | reverse complement strand
TCATCCCCTGCGGGCCGGGGGAGCTGTCAGGATCGAGGGCAAGGATTATCTGGTGGACGATTTTCTCCTGGAGGCAGCCGGCTCCACTCTCAAGGCGTCCGGCAGGTATGGCGGCACCATGGATTTCCGTCTTGACTTTGATTCCACTGATCTGGCCCCGCTGTGGCCGGAAGCTTCCGGGCGCCTGCAGGCCCGGGCGGAAATCGGGGGAACCAGGCACCACCCGGTGTTTGCTCTGGAGCTGAGCGGTGCCCAGCTGTCCCTTGGCGGGGTGTCCGTCGCCGGCCTGGCGGGGGAGGGGACCGGCGATCTTTCCCCGGCCGGCGAGATGCGGGGTTCGATCCGGGCCGAGAGGGTGAACATGGCCGGCAAAGAACTGGAGACCGTCCGGCTCGAACTGGAGGGCGTGACCGAGCAGCATCGCCTGCGGGTCGCGGTCAGGGGAGAGGGCGCGGAGGCGCTGCTGGAAATGGAGGGTGGCTACCGTGAAAATGGCTGGGAAGGGCGCATCGACAGGGGGGACATCGCCTCCGGGCTTCTTGGTGCCTGGCGTCTGGCCGAACCGGCCGCCCTGCGGCTTGCCGGAGAGGAGTTCAGCTTGACCCGGCTCTGCATGATCGGCGCGGAGCCTGCCCCGATCTGCTTTTCCGGGGAGCATGGGCCGGATGGCCTCTGGAGTGCGCGGGCGGACATCGGGGCGCTGCCTTTGCCGCTTCTGCTGGGGTGGCGGGAGGAGCTGCGGGATATCCAGGGGGTGCTGACCGGCACCGTCGCCGTCCAGGGTGAAGGCGGCGTGGTTGTCAGGGGCAGTCTTGCCCTGACCGGTACCGATGTCTCGCTGCCGCTGGCACTGCCCGGGGAAAGCAGGCATCTGCTGCAATGGCGGGACAACTCCCTCCAGGCAACATACGCTGAGGAAACCTTGACCGCGACGGTGGACAGCACCCTGGCGGACGGCAGCGATGTGCATATGGCGGCTGTCCTGACCGGCCTGCAGTCTGGATTTCCCCTTGACGGAGCGCAGGCAGACGGTTTCCTGGAGTTCCGCCTGAAGGACCTGAAACCGCTCGCGGCCCTGACCTATCCGAACCTTGAGCCGTCGGGCAGCCTGGAGGGACGGCTTTCCTTTACGGGGCCGGCGGCTGAGCCGCTTCTGTGGGGCTCCGTCAACCTGGTCGAGGGAAAGATGACCGCTCCCCCCCTCGGCATCGCCGTCGAAGGGCTGACAATGAGCCTGGAGGCACGGGGCCGGACCATGGCAATGCTGCTGACCGGATATTCGGGAGGGGGACGGGTGGACGCGGAGACGACATTTTCCTGGCCCCTTGATGCCGAACGGCCGTTCACGGTAGCCGTCAAGGGCGAGAGGTTTGAATTGATCCGTTCCCCGGAATTGCAGGTGAGAGTTTCACCGGACCTGACTCTGACCTTCGGCCGGCGGCAGGCGGAGATAAAAGGGACGGTCGCCGTGCCCGAGGCCCTCATCGCCCCCACCAACCTGGCTGGTACGGTGTCGCCGTCCGGCGATGTGGTCCTGGTGGACGATCGGCCCGATCAGCCCCGGGAAGAATGGTCCCTCTACGCCGATGTCACGGTGGTCGCCGGCGACGATGTCCAGGTCAACGCTTTCGGCCTGAGAGGGAAAGTCGAAGGGAGGGTCCGGGTCACTGATCTTCCTGCAAAACCGGTGACCGGAGAAGGCACCCTCCAGGTTCGGGAGGGGACTTTTGCCTTCTATGGCCGCGGGGTACGCATTGAAACCGGACGGCTGCTGTTCAGCGGCGGGCCCATTG
>JALHJD010000376.1 GCA_022837185.1 Desulfobacteraceae bacterium | reverse complement strand
CTGGTCCTCCTCTCTTTGCAGCCTCTGGACTGCGTTAATCTTTTGAGCGTGATTTTATCACAGCTCGCGAGGAAGACCAGCCTTCTCATCCTACCTCTGGCTTCTGACTTCTGTATTGCCGACTGCCGGCTTTCCCGGCGTCAGCCGGTTATTCCTCTATCCATATACCCCTCTTTTCCGGAAAAATACAAGCACGGCGCACCGCTCCGCCGGCAGGTTTTCTCCTGCAAGTCACGTCCTCCCGCAGGGCAAGAAATGAATTGCACAATTCTCCCTTTTGCAGGTATCATGCTATCCTGGAAGAAACCGGGGCCGGGCGGACCGCAGTGCCGCTCCCCAAAGGCTTAAGAGTCTTCAGCGGGTCCATGCAAGCAATGGACGCATCACCTCCGACAGGTCGCATTATGAAACCCTTTATCGTCAGTCTCCTTGTGGTGATTCTGGCCGTGCAAACGGCATGGGCAGGACGCGCCCCCATTGAGGAGATTGCCACTGATCCCTATGTATCCGCCTTGCTGATCAACGCCGACACCGGCGAGGAGATTTTTGCCGAAAATGGTGATGCCGCCGTCTATCCGGCCAGCGCACTGAAACTGATGGTCCTGCTGATCGTCCTCGAACAGGTGGAACAGGGCTCTCTGCGGCTGGACGACATGGTCCAGGTGACCGATGAAGCGTATAGAATGGGCGGATCGCAGGTATACCTCGACCCGAAGGAACAATTTCCGGTGGAGGAAATGCTGTATGCCCTGATGGTGCAGTCGGCCAACGACGCTGCCGTTGCCCTGGCAACGCATGTGGCGGGGTCAAAGGATAATTTTGTCGCCCTGATGAACAGGAGGGCCGAGGAACTGGGCATGAAAAGCACCCGTTTTTATACGGTACACGGCCTGCCCCCGGCGAAAGGACAGGAGGTGGATGTCACCACGGCCAGGGATTTCGCCATCCTCTGCAGGGAACTGGCCCGCCGGCCGGAAGTGTTTGCCTATACCGGTACAGCGGTCAGGGAATTCCGGGACGGGACGTTCATCATGCGCAACCACAATCACCTGCTCAACAGCGTCGCCGGTTGCGACGGCTTCAAAACCGGATATTTCCGGGCTGCTGGATTTTCCATCGCCGCCACCGCCCAGCGGAACGGCACGCGAATGATTGCCCTGGTCATGGGCAGCTCGGACCGCAAGGTCCGCGATGCCAAGGCAGCCGAACTGCTGGCCAAGGGTTTTGCAATGATTCCCCCGAAGCCGGCGGCTGCCGCCCCGGCGAAGCTCGAACCCGCCGTGGCGGACAATGCCCCCGACGATGCCGCCGCCCAGGCCCCTGAACAGGAAGGGGCGCAGTCTCCGCCGGCTGAAGAGGGATGGGGCAAATTCCTGGCGGGACTGGGGATCGGTTTTGCCCTTTTCGCCGTCCTCGCTTTCCTGCTCCTGAAAAAAAAGTCCGGACGCAAGGGGACATACCTGCACCGTTCCTGATCCGGCCATTCATCCCTTCCAGCCGGGAAGTCCCCGAACCACCCCGCAGGCGGCCCCATTTCCTTCTCCGGCCTGCCAAACAATCACCCTGTCGCTATCCGGCAGAGATACATCCTTTTCTTTTCTTTGAATCCCTACACATTGTATGCTTTTCATCGGCTGAATTTCGTGTATTCTTGACCCAATGTATAATTATGTGTATCCTTTACGAAACAAATTCCGTTTGGCCGAACCTCGTCTACACATAAACCTGTTAATGTGCATGGGGGCCGCAACAGGAATCCGGCCCTCTCCTTTTTCTCAACAGCATTCGATTATTTCGGAATACATGAGCAGGA
>JALHJD010000375.1 GCA_022837185.1 Desulfobacteraceae bacterium | reverse complement strand
CATTATATGCCGGAGAGTTATGTCGAGTATCCCCTGTTTGATGCCGAAGGCAGAAGAACCCCGGCCGGCGAGATCACCTGTCCGACCTGCCACGATCCGCACATCTGGCATCCCGAAAGAATTGAGAAGGGTCCTGGCATCAATCTCGAGGGGACGCCCGTTGACAGTTTTCTCCGCAAGGGTGTGCGGCAGGGTTTGTGTTATGCCTGCCATGGCATCAAAACTCTCCCCCTGTACCGATATTATCATGTCGAGAAAGAACGTCGAGAAATGATCGGGCCGTATACGCCCACAAAACGTTTTTAACCTGACCGGCCCGCCCGTCCTGCCATGCGCGGAAGGCGGCGTTCGGGGGCATCCGCGATGAACCTGACAAAACCGACCCGAATGGCTGCGATCCTGTTCCTTGTTCTGTTCGGGCTGACATGGCTGGGCGGCCCCCGGCCGGCAGGAGCAACAACGAACCCGGCCGGGGCGGATAAGCCCGCCCCGGCCGCGGATTCGCCCATGACCGATGCCTCCGGCCAGGGACCGCAGCAACAATTCCCCCATACCGGTGGGAAGGAAAGCTGCTCCTTCTGTCATGGCAGCCCGCCGCCGGGGCGGAAGGCTTCCGCACCCCTTCCTGATCCGCTGCTGCAGGCCGTCTGCCACCGCTGTCATCCGCACCTGACGGAGGACCATTTCGCCGGTTTCAATCCCTTTGTCGATGCCGACATACGGGAACGGGCGGAACAGGCCGGCAATTTTTTTGCCGGCGGCAGGGCGCTCTGCACCACCTGCCATGATCCCCATGCCGGGAAAAACGGGAGCTACCTGCTCCGTGGGGACTTTTTTGCCTTATGCAATGATTCCCGCGCCCTCAATCCCCACTGGAATGACCATCTCTGCCTGAGCTGCCACCTGGAGCCGCCCGTCAGGGGCCGTGCCCCGCTCCGGGAAGACGGGGACAGGAACGATCTCTGCAATCGGTGTCATCATTCGGAATACGCCCGCCCCGATATTCATCCGGTGGGCATCATGCCGTCGCAGCATATCAGTATCCCGGAGGACCTGCCGCTGCAGGAGGAAAAACTGACCTGCGAAACCTGTCACGATTCGCTGCTGCAGATGGGCAGCCGCGGCCGGGCGGGACCTGCCTCGGCGAACCCTTATTTCCTGCGCAGGAAGACGGTTTCCCGCAGCGCCTTTTGTTTTCTCTGCCATGTCGAGGAAACGTACAAGCGCTTGAATCCGCACAATCAATTGAATGAACAGGGTGAAATAGTGGAGGCGACCTGTCTTTTCTGCCACGCCGCCATCCCCGATGTCGGTTTTTTCGGACCGGAGAAAGTCAGCTTCATTGTCCAGAACCCCGACGAGTACTGCATCGGCTGTCACCCCGGCTTCACCTTCAATCATCCGGCCGGGGTCAGCCATCTCCTTGAACCTTCAGAAAAAATCCTGGCGGCAATCCGGACCTCGGTGGAGAGGATAGGAGTGGAGCTGCCTCTATTCAAGGGCCGCATCGTCTGCGCCACCTGCCACAACCCTCACCAGGAGGGAGTCATTAAAATAGCCCCCGCGGCAACGGGAACCGAGCGGCAAAACAAGCTGCGGCTGCTGCCGGGGCGGAATCAATGCACCGGCTGCCATTGGGATAAATGAAACAAAGGCGCTGCCACCCGAATCCCGGCCCCCGCGCTCCCTTCTTCCGGACAAGTATTTCCGGGCGATGCCCGGGAACCGTTCCCACCCCTGATCCCGATGGGCATCCGGCGGGCAAACAGACCCATTTCCTGTTTGTGAATTCTCCCTCCAGGGGATAGAGTACAGAGAG
>JALHJD010000058.1 GCA_022837185.1 Desulfobacteraceae bacterium | reverse complement strand
AGGTTGGGGTGAGCGAGCGAACCCCAACACAAAGTTGCGGGAAATTGCTGGGGTTCGTCAACTCACCCCAACATTTTTGGCATTCGAATTGCATGGTATTTCGATCGGAGGAAGAAGTTGGCAGTCGTCAGTCGTCAGTCGGCAGTTTGCAGTCTGGAGTTTGAAGCCTGTCGGCTTGTCGGCTTCTGGTTTTTGGAGTCGCCGTAGGTTGGGGTGAGCCCCGCGAACCCCAACGCAAAGGTGCCGGGAATTGTTGGGGTTCGCGGGCTCACCCCAACCTACACCCAAGCGAATACGCCGGCCTGGCCGGCCACATGTTCAACTGCCAACTGCCAACTGATGACTCTTCTCCTCGGGGGAGAAGGTGCCCCGCAGGGGCGGATGAGGGGAAATTCGCATCCGGCCATAAAGAGTAATGGGTAAAATTTACCCATCAGGGCCTGGAGATTTCTCCTTCTGGGCAGAGAAGTTGGCAGTTGGCAGTCGGCAGTATGCAGTCTGGAGTTTGAAGCCTGTCGGCTTGTCGGCCGGCAGTTTTGGAGTCCCCGTAGGTTGGGGTGAGCCCGCGAACCCCAACGCAACCCCTCGGAATTGTTGGGGTTCGCGAGGCTCACCCCAACCTACACCCAAGCAAATACGCCGGCTTCGCCGGCCAAATGTTCAACTGCCGACTGCCAACTGCCGACTGCCAACTGCCCCGCAGGGGCAAAGAAGACACCACAATTGGGTACAAAGAACAGTGGATTTTTTTTCTCCATCCAGATATAGATGTTAGGTTGACACTGATTATTCATTCCAGAAAAAGAGAGAGAACGCATGCGCAATCATTTAACCTGTTTCTTCATTCTGTGCGGCATCATTCTGCTGCAGCCGCTGTATATAAATAAGGCCTACGGCGAAGATCCCCATGCGGGCGCCACTGCTGCCGCTCCGGAAAGCGCCGCGCCGGCGCCGGCCCTGGAAGAAGGTCTCTTTCCCGGCGATCCACTGTTATCCCCCCCGTATGATGAGACCCCGGTCGCCCTCGTCGACGAGGAGCCGATCACCAAGTATGATCTGTGGGCCGCCGTTGTCCGGCAGGACGAACAGTTGAGGGAAGATCCCGGGGAAAGGAAAGAAGAGATCCGGCGCGTCCTGGACCGCCTGATCAATGGGCGGCTCATTGTCCTGGAAGCAATGAATATCGGCCTGCATGAAACAAGAGCAGTGCAAAGCCAGGTTGAGAGCTTCAGGCTCGAGACCCTGCAGCAGGAACTGATGCGGAAACAGCTCCAGGGATTCGAGCCTGACCCGGCCGAGGTTGATGAACTGTACCGGAAAATGTCCCGGGAGGTACGGCTCCATTCCCTCGTTTTTCCGGCCGGGCCCGAAGCGAGGCGCTTCCTTGAGGAAGTGCAGGACGGCGATTTTGATCAACTGGCCAAGCGCTGGCTTGAAGAGGAGAAGGCAACGGAACGGATTGATGAGGAATACGTCAAGATCAAGGATCTTCGCTCGGAAATCGGCGAGGAGGTCTATTCAATGGAAGTAGGCGGCCTCAGCAAAATTTACAGTACCGAGGAAGGCTACCTTGTTTACCGGCTGCTTGACGCGCGATTCGTTGAGGACGAGCCGGTCCGGGAGCAGGCGGTCCGTCTGGTCTCGGAAAAAGCCAGGGTGGAAAAAGCCAGGGAATACGGTCTTGCCCTGCGGGATAAATACCTCATCTTTGATGAGGAACTCTACAATCAGCTTGACTTCAACACCGACCTGGAACAATTGCTGCAGGACAAGCGCGTCCTGGCCCGGGCCAAGGACGATGAGTCATTCACCATAACCGTCGCCGACCTGGCAGGACGCATCAAGGCCGGTTTTTTCCACGGAGCGGACAAGGCCGCGAGGTTGAAAATTATCGACGCGCGCAAGGAGACATCCCTGTCGAACATGATGTTCAGGTACACCAGCGAACGCGAGGCCCGGTCTCTCGGCCTCGATCAGACCGAGGACTTCAGAAGGAAGGTGGAGGAATTTGAGCGGTCGGTCATTTTCAATGACTTCATGAACAGGATACTGCTGCCTGAGGTGAAGATCACCGAGGAGGAAGTCCGCGCCTACTATGATGAACATATCGAGGAATATTCTTCCCCGGCCATGCTGCGGATGAAGAGCCTGGTGTTCAAGAACAGCAAGGACGCGGAGAGTTCCCTGGATAAATTGCGCAAGGGCGCCGACTTCAACTGGGTTTCGGCCAATGCCGTCAACCTGGTCGCTCCGGATACCGAGGGCGTCCTGCCCCTGGACAGGAACCTGCTGAGCCTGACCGCCCTGCCGGAAGACCTGCATGAACTGGCCGAGGATGCGAAAAAGGGTGACAGCCTCCTGTACGCCCCCGACGATAGTGAATTTATTTACGTCCTGCTGGTGGAGGAGGCGTTTCCCCCCGAACCGCAGCCCTATGAGCAGGCAAGGAACGAGGCGGCCAACAAGGTGTTCGGTTTGAATGTGGAAAAGGAAATGGAGGTATGGCTGACCAAGCTCAAGGAGGAATATCCTGTCCGGGTTCTCCTTAATCATCAGGACAAGTAATTGCGATCCGCCCGGCTCTGTCCTGACGGCGCGGAATAGTCAATAATTTCAGCAGAAACGGACTGATTATGTTGCACACGAATGATAACCGCATGCTATCCGTTTGGGGAGCAGCGCTGCTTTGCTGCTGTCTGACCGTCCTTGCCTTCGGTGAGAACGCCGCGGCCCAGAAAAGAGGATTCACCCAGAAAGGCTGTCTGGACTGCCACACGGATTTTGCCGATCAGTATCTTTCCCGAAAGAACGTCCACAAGGTGGTGGCGGAGAAAAAGTGCGAGGAGTGCCATCTTCGCCATGGGGTGGTGGCAAAGCTCATTCTGAAGGAAGAGGGCAATGACCTCTGCTACTCCTGCCACAAGGTCGAGGACCTGAAGCTGGATCAGGGCAACGTCCATACCGCTGTGAGCAAGGGGAAATGCATTTCCTGCCACAATCCTCATGCCTCGGATGAGGCGAACCTCCTGGCGGAAAAGGGGAATGCGGTCTGTTTCACCTGCCACGATGAAGGGGAATACAGCCGCAAAGTCGTCCACCCGGTCATCGACGACCAGGGCTGCCTGGAGTGCCACGCCGCCCACTCCTCCCCGGAGAAGAACCTGCTCACCGCCAAGCCGACGGAACTGTGCGTTTCCTGCCATGACAGCGGCGCCGGCGATTTCCAGAAAGCCCATGGGGGGTACCCCGTGGAAAAAGAACTCTGCACCGTCTGCCATTCGGCCCATTCCTCCGAGCAGGCAAAGCTCCTCAAGGCGAGCACCCATGATCCGGTGGCCGCGGCGGACTGCGAATCCTGCCACGCCTCTCCCTCGGCGGCGGAGCCCTTTGCCACCACGGAGAAGGGCGGCGATATCTGCTACACCTGTCATGACAGGGACGACCTGATGGGCGGGGGGACGGTGGAACATGAGCCGTTCCAGAGCGGCGACTGTCTCTCGTGCCATGAGGTCCACACATCGGAAAACAGGAACCTGCTTGTTGCCGGGGGCAATTCCCTCTGCTTCACCTGTCACGAGGATACCGGCCAGAAAGTCCGGGTCCCCCACGAACCGCTTAACAGCGAGGAAGGCTGCCTGTCCTGCCACGCGGTCCATGCCGCTTCCTTCAAGGGACTGGTGAACCAGGAGACCGGGCCGCTGTGCTACAGCTGCCATGCCAGGACCCAGACCGAAGGGAAGAAACTGAAGAATCAGCATCCGCCGTATGAGGAGGCCGACTGTAAGTCCTGTCACAATCCCCACGGCTCCAACATCGAAAATATCCTGGTCAACAGGGCCGACGCGGTCTGCTACGGGTGCCACGTGGAAAAGGAAAGCGAATTCCAGCAGAACCATACCCATGATCCCGTCCAGAAAGGGAACTGCACCGCCTGCCACAGCGGCCACGGTTCCGCCGACAGGAATTTTCTCAGGGAAAAGGGCAACAAGCTCTGCCAGACCTGCCACGAGCCGTTCATGAAAAAGGAGCTGAATGAAAATGAGCATGCTCCCTTCAAGGATGATGACTGCACCGTCTGCCACGCTCCCCATGCCTCGGGGAACAAGGGCATGATCGTGGAGGAGCAGGGGCCGCTCTGCTTTTCCTGCCACGATGAGCTGCAGGCAAGCCTGGAGACCTCGAAAAGCAGGCATGGCTCCGTGGTGGCCGGCCAGTGCACCGAATGCCACAACCCGCACAAATCCGCGCTGGAAACGCTGCTGCTGGCTCCGAGCCCGGAACTGTGCCTCGCCTGCCACCAGGACATCAAGGAGAAAATGGACAGCGAACGAATCCATCCTCCCGCGGGCAGGGACTGTCTGCGCTGCCACCAGCCCCATTTTTCCGAAGAGGCAATGCTCATGAACCAGCCGCTCCATGCCCTCTGCAATGAGTGCCATGAAGCGGACCGCGATAGTTTTCAGGAGGCCCATCTGGGCATAGACCCCTCCGCTATCAATTGCGTCAGTTGTCACACCCCGCACACGTCCAAGGATGCGAAGTTTTTCAAGCCGAAAATGCACGGGCCGTTTGCGGTGAGAACGTGTGATCCCTGCCACATTGTTGACAAGAAGTAATGGAGAGCAAGATGAATTCAGGAAATATCCACTCTCTTCTGCTGTTCGCTGCCGTCTGCGTCCTCGTTTCCCTGTCGCCGGCGCATGCGCAGAAGGATCTGAAACTGAAGGAGGGCGCGGGAGGGGAAATCTGCCTGAGCTGCCATGAACGCATGCAGGAAGTCATGGACAAACCCTTTGTCCACGCGCCGCTGCTGGACGGCGACTGCGTCGGCTGCCATAATCCCCATACCTCGAATTTCGAAATGCTGATGGCCGCCCCGGCGGAGAGCATATGCTACACCTGCCACGACAGCGTTGTTCCGGAGGATGCCAGGAGCGTCCACAAGGTAGTGGTCGAGGGGCAATGCACCCTGTGCCATGATCCGCACTCCTCGGACAATGAGTTCAACCTGCTGAAAAAGGGCGCAGAACTGTGTTACGAATGCCATCAGGCACTGGCCGGCAGAATCAAGGAGGCCAAATATTCACACCCGCCGGTCAGGGAGAACTGCCTGGACTGCCATGCAGCGCATGCCGCCGGCAAGAATGAAAAACTGCTGGATGCCGCCTCGCCCGAGTTATGCCTGCAGTGCCATGAAACCGACAAGGAGACCTTCAAAAAGCTGCACCGGGATTACCCGGTGGATACGGCCGACTGCACCTCCTGTCACGATCCGCATGGCTCCAACACCGCGGCCATGCTCTATGACAACGTCCATGATCCGGTCGCCAAGCGCAACTGCGAGCACTGCCATGTCTCCCCCAGCGATTCCCAGCCTTTCGCCCTGAAGGCGCCCGGGTATGAGACCTGCATGGCCTGCCATTACGAAATGATCACCGATGCCCTGAACCAGAACAACCTGCACTGGCCCCTGGTTGACGGCAAAGGCTGCATCAACTGCCACAGCCCGCATGCCTCGACGCAGAAGAAACTGATCAGCGAACCCATGCTTGATATGTGCGGCAAATGTCATAGCGACACGGTGGCCAGGCAGGCGCGGTCGGCAACCGAGCATCCGCCCATCGCGGAAGGGCAGTGCGGCGAATGCCACTCGCCCCACAGCTCCGATTACCCGATGCTGCAGAAAAAGGAGACGCTTATGGAACTGTGCGCGGACTGCCATGAGTGGCAGACCCATACCACCCATCCCATCGGGGAGGATTTTGTCGATCCGCGCAACCCCAACGTCACTGTGCAATGCGCGAGCTGTCACCGGACCCACGGAACGGAATACAAGCAATTTTTGTATTTCCCGACAGCCAACGAGTTGTGCGTCCAATGTCATGTCCGTTTCCGGAGGTAAAGAGAATGAGCAAATCATCCATCCTCTTCAGCATACTATTGCTCGGTTGTATGGTCGCCGGACCGGCCCTTGGGGCCGGCCCGGCAAAAATGAAATTTGTCCAGGCGGTCTATGAAGGCGACCAGGAGATCGGCCTGAAATACCCCGAAGGCGTGGCCTGCACCGATGAGCTGGTGATCGTTGCCGATACGGCAAACAACAGGCTGGTCAGTTATAGGTTCAGCAACCGGACCGCCGAGCCGGTGGGACCGGAAATGCCCATTATTTCTCCCATCGCCGTGCAGATAAACTCAAAGGGAGAAATATACGCCCTTGACGGCAGGGACAAGCGCATTCGGATCTTCAACCCGGACGGAACGGAAAAGGGTTCTCTTGCCCCCAAGGGATCGCCGGTCAGCCGGAAGCTGATGCCGCGAAGCTTCAAGATCGACCGGAATGACAAAGTGTACATCCTCGATCTTGCCGATGGCCTGGTTCTGGTCCTCGACGCCGAGGGGAACTATCTCAGGCATGTCTCCTTTCCCGGTCAGGCCGGATTTTTCTCCGATCTGGCCGTGGACGGGCAGGGGAATATTTTTCTGGTGGACAGCACGGAAGTCGCCGTGTATCACGCCGGACCGGACGCGGACGGGTTTGAGCCCCTGTCAAAGGGATTGAAGGAGTACGCGAATTTTCCCACCGGCATCGCCCTTGACAAGGGCGGCACCATTTACCTGGTGGACAAGCATGGCGGCAGCCTGGTCATGCTGAACCGGGACGGCTCCTTCCTGGGGCACAAGTTCGGCTACGGCTGGAAGGATTCCCAGTTTTATTATCCGAGCCAGTTGTGCATCAGCGAGGGAGGGACATTCTTTATCGCCGACCGGGGCAACAGCCGGGTGCAGATATTTGTTAGTGAGGAATAGGCAATAGCCTTTAGGCTGTAGGCTATAGGCTGAAGGCTGTTAGGGTGTTATCATAGAGTTCAGGTGGGTGCTTTGAGGCAGCAAATTTTTGTCATTTCGACCGTAGGGAGAAATCTCGTCACCTTCACGTATGAGATATCTCACATACGTTCGATATGACAGGAAGGCGGGTGCCTGGGGTTTGCAAAGTAATCGTCGGCTTCTTCCAGGTTCGCAGCCTGCCGCTTGTCAGGCGGTACGGGAGATCTTCACCAAGGGGAGGGAAAATGAAGAAGACTCTTTTTCTTGCGATCGTATCGGCCATTGTCTTCCTCGGCGTTGCCTTTGCCGAGACCGGGGTCAAGAAAAGGCGGCCCCTGCCTTTTGAGTACGGCAGGGTGGTCATCAACAATTATTCGGAAGGGGCCCGGCTTGCCCCCGTGGTCTTTGACCACTGGCAGCACCGGATGAATTTCACCTGCCGGGTCTGCCACGTGGACATCGGCTTTGCCATGAAGGCGGGAGCGACGGATATCAGGGCGGTGGACAATATGTCCGGCTACTATTGCGGTACATGCCACAACGGCCAGAAAGCATTCTCATCCTGTGAGCTTGATTTCGGCCTGAAAAGCACCGAAACGTGCGACCGCTGCCATTCCCTGGGCAAGAAAGTGGAACGGAAATTTGATTTTGCCGAAACGACCAGAGGGCTGCCCAAGGAGCGATTCGGCAACGGCGTTGACTGGGAAAAGGCGGAAGCCGAGGGCAAGATCACCCCTTCCGATTATATCGAGGGTGTCTCCATCAAGAGGGACGAACTCGTGGTGCAGAAGGACTTTGAACTGGACGCCAAGGTGGAGGGGATGCCTGAAATCATCTTTTCCCATAAAAAGCACACGGTCTGGAACGGCTGCGAACTGTGCCATCCGGAAATATTCATCGGCATAAAAAGGGGAACCACAAAGTATTCCATGGTTGACATCTACGAGGGGAAATTCTGCGGAGCCTGTCATGGTTCCGTTGCCTTTCCGCTTCTTGACTGCCAGAGATGCCATACGCAGAAGGTGCAATAGGACGCATGAAAAAAATAATCTTCTTTACCTTGACCTGTGTATTCGGCCTGGGCATGTTTGCCGGATTCATGTTTCCAGACATTTATGGAACAGTTTTTGCCGCGGATGACTGGAAACAGGAATTTGCCGAAGTCTGCGGCAAGACCCAGAATGCCATGGAATTTTCCCCGGATGAACTGCGCAGTTTCATCGACCGCTGCGTCAGGCTGGAGGAGCGCCTCGACGAACTGAACGGACCGCAGGGGTCGGAGAGAAAAGTGTACGCGACCCGGTTGAAAATGTGCAAGGAACTCTACATTTATACCCTTGAGTTCATGGAAAAAGAGGAATAAGGCGGGTGATGGCGAAAATACTATTTGCTGCTGTTCTCTTCTGTCTCCTGACGGCCGTATCCTTTGCCGGCAAGATCCCTGAGCCGGAGGAACTCGGGAAAGTCGTCCTCAACAATACCTCGTCCAGGGCGGGAATGGCGCCGGTGGTTTTTGACCACTGGCTGCACAGGGCAAAATTCACCTGCCGGCTCTGTCACGTTGATATCGGCTTTGCCATGCAGCGCGGGGAGACCGGGATCACCGCCGACTTCAATATGCAGGGGCTGTACTGCGGCTCCTGTCACGATGGGAAGAGAGAGATAGCGGAAAAAACGGTCTTCGCCTCGTGCGCTGAGAAGGCTTCCGCCGAGGAGAGAAAACAGTGCGCCAGGTGTCATTCACGGGGGGCAGAGGGGCAGCGGGAATACCAATTCGAGAAATTCACCGAGGATTTTCCCCGATTGCCCGGCGGCCATTCCCTTGACTGGGAAAAAGCCGAAGAAGAGGGGATAATCACCCTGATCGACTTCCTTCCCGGAATTTCCTTTCACCGGGATCCGCTGAAGGCCCAGGAGGATTTCACCATCGACGTCACGACCTGGGCGTCCGACGTCATCTTCTCACACAGCAAACACGCCGTATGGAACGGCTGCGAATTATGCCATCCCGAGATTTTCCCCAGCGCCAAAAAAGGAACGGTGCAGTATTCCATGTTTCAGATCATGCGCGGGGAATACTGCGGCGCCTGCCATCTGAATGTTGCCTTTTCCATTTGGATCTGCAACAAATGTCATACAAAGCCGGTGCGATAATTCATCCCGGTGGGGAATGAAGCGGACGGCATCAGTTCTCAGCTGAGAATTCGTCGTTGTTTGCAAACAGCTGATCTTGTCTGTTTTATACTTTTGGTTCGGCCTTTTGTCATTTCGACCGCAGGGAGAAATCTCCTGGCGATGCGGTACGGATTTCTCAGGTTCGTTCGAAATGACGTTGCGCCGGGGCGTATTGTCGACCCGCCCCAGGGAGAAATCTCACCTCCTCTTCTCCCCTGCCGCCTATGTCGAGGCGTAACCTTGTACCTGAACAGAATCGATGAGCATACATTTCCCGGCCTGGCCCTTGGCCCGGTTCTGGACCCAATTGGTTAATCTGTCTAAATTGCTTTTCACAATGGTATCAGGGAACGATTGGCAGGCTTTTTCCAGATAATGGAGAGCTTGATCTATCTGGTTTCGGGCGAGGCAGATGCATGCGTGCTGGTTAAGCAGCATATTGCTGATCGGGAAACCTAATTCTTCGGCGCGGTGTAATGCCGCCGCAGCTTTGTCCAATTGACCATGACGAAAATAGGCATTGGCAAGTTCCACGTGAACAATGGGTAGTTCCGGTAAACGGGCCAGGACTGCTTCCCGTTCCGGTACTGTATATTCAAAGCCGTTAATCGTTCCAATGCTGCAATAAACATAATGTAAAACGGTTTCAAAGTCTTTCCTCCGCCCTCTTTCTACAGGTAGATCAGAAAAGTCGTTTCTGAATAATATATCCGGTGTCAATCCCTGGTTTTTGCAGACATGCTCCCAATCTTCCGTTCCTTGCAGAAATTGCAGGGGAGTGAAAACGTAGCTGTTCGGCCGACCGGACTTGATCAGGTCAATGCTCTGGTTAATTGTGTCCGGTGTTTCACCGCGATTACCGAGGATCATGTAGTAGTGAATATGCATTCCATACTTTCTGATAGCACGTGTCACCTTTAGGACCATTGCAGGAGTAGTTTTTTTATGCATCATGTTCAGTATTTCCTGTGATCCTGATTCTACTCCGATGCAAATTGTCTGGCAGCCTGCCAATCTCATTTTTCGCAGCAGTTCATCATCCATGATGGCATCTGCGCGCGTATTGCACTCCCAGAGGAAGTTTATTCTATTCTCAATAATCGCATCGCATATTTTCACTGCGCGATTTCTATGGGCGGTAAAGGTATCGTCTGAAATCGTGATGAATGGCACCGGCAGCCGAGCCAATGCTTTATTAAAAGTGCTGAGGCAATATTCAGCAGAATAAAAACGCAGCCTCTTTCTCCACAAAACGGGACTGGCACAAAACGAGCATTTACCAGGGCAGCCGCGCGAAGTCATAACAATATTACTACTATAGTATTCGAACGATGAGACAAGCGTGTCAAGGTGCTTGACAAAGTGGCGGCCTGGTCCGATAGCGACATTTTCACCGTTGCGCCAGGCAATACCCGGGATTCCCATAGCTGGCCGATTTGACCCCAAATGTTCAAGCATCTCCATGAAGGTCTCTTCGCCTTCCCCTATGACCACTGTGTCGATTTCACGGTAATATTTCAATGTTTCAAGGGGCAGAGTCGTAGGGAAAGGACCGCCGACGGTAATATGAGCTTCAGGATGCCATTGTCTGATGGCCGCGCAAACCGCGGCCATACCTCGCCGGTTGGAATTGTACGCGGAAATTCCATACACATCGGCTTTGGTTTCGGCAATCAGCGAAACAATGTCTATCCAGGGCGCATCAAACAGATTGTAAACGTGTACCTCGTGCCCGGCATGTTTTGCCTGGGCAGCAATTGACAGTAAACCTTGCGTAACGGTTTGAAGATCTTTGGTAACGACCAGATGTCCCAAAGTACTGGCGGGCGGCCCAAACGGCATGCCTCTTTGTATATCCAGGTTAGCGGATGGTATTTGCCAGGGAGGGGGGTACAGTAAAACAACGCGCAGTTTTTTTGCTGCACTTTGCGCTGCTTTGCCGGAAGAATCATTTTCGGAAGACGGTGCAAGCGGATCCGAGGGTATTGAATACTTTTTCTCAAGCAACTTCGCATGTGACGATTCGAGGGGCAGCTTTATTTTGTCTTTGAATGATTGTGTCTGTGCTTCTGTAAAGTTGGCTGCAGGGTATTGGGGACCACGTACCAAGTCGGCATCCATCAGCAGGGGGTGCGTCAGGCGTTTCAGAGCTTCCCGCCAATCCTCTTTATATGTGAGCGACAGCTTCCAGCTTGCCAGCGCTTCATTCAAATTGCCACGTTCTTTCAGAATATTGCCCAGGTTCTCGTAGGCATCTGCGTAATGCGGCCTGATTTCCAGGGCGCGGCGATAACAGTTTTCCGCTTCATCCAAGCGGCCGATCGTTTGCAGTGCATAACCAAGGTTAAAATGTGCCTCGGCGACATTCGGATTAAGGTCTATTGCGCGGCGGAAACAAGCTTCCGCTTCATCCGGACGGCCCTGCGCCTGGAGAATATTGCCGAGATTGTTTTGCGCGATAACATCATTCGCCCTGAATTGCAAAGCAAGGCGGCAATGGTTTTCCGCCGTATCATAACTGGCCAATTCATAGTAAATCAGGCCCAGGTTGCTATGGAGAGCCGGATCTTCCGGCAGTAAGCTCACTGCCTTAAGCAGAGGGTCTAAAGCTTCTTTCTTTCGTCCCTGCAGCAGGAAAGAAGTCCCCAGTATCTTCCAGGCAAAACCGGAGTCGGGAAAACCATTTGTCATTTGCCGGGCGCGAGTTTCTGCATCCTGGTAGCGCCCCTGTCGCATCAAAATCACCAACTGCTGAATCTCTTCAGGAGATGGCTCCGCAGTCGGGTGGACAGCAGGTGATCCGGGTAAATTTGCGGATTGCTCCTGGCTGTTCTCGACCCCTTGTTGAGGTCGTGATGTTAATGATTTTTCTTTCAAGGGCTAACCTCCTTTTTTCCCAGTAGGATAAAGTTCCTGGCTCCCAAGCAAACAGGGACAAAGCCGGTGACCCGGAGTATTTTTTAAGCGGGCTGAAAACTGCGGTTTCGTATTGGAGGGAAAATCGAAATCATGGGATAAAAAAGGCCGGCGGAACGGATGTTCCGCCGGCCTGGATCCGGCTTTTAATGCGCTTTAAGCGAATTGCGTCAGGCTATTGAAATTAGTCCTGAACATGGCACTTGTTGCACAGCGAACGCTGGGCTACGCCGTACTTGGCAACAGGATCGATGGCTACGCCGTCACCATACATGGCGACGCCGGTGGACGGGAAGGAAGCCGAAGTCAAATATGCCGATTTGCTCAGCTGATCGGTCTCGAAGTCCCAGCGGCCCATGTTGTTGAAGGCCGAGGCATGGGCGCGATGACAGGAGAGGCACATGACCTGGGAGTTGGCGTCGGCGCCAACAGTGCTCGTCACGCCTGCCGCAACCAGGGTGGCCTGGTCGGTGGAGCCGGTTTCAATCGGAACCAACGGATCAAAAGCCGTGCTCACGTCACCGGTGAAATCGCCGGTTGCCACATAGGAGTTGTAGTTGACGTCATAGCCGTCCTTGCTCAAGGTTACTGCGGTGGGATGCTTGCCGAGCATGGAGTCGGGATCGGTCACCAGGTAGTCGGTATGGCAGTTGGCGCACCACTCGGACATGCCGGAGCCGTAGCGGACCTGGTAGCCGTTGGAGCCGCTGGCCAGGGCGACGGGTGCGTCATTGGTGAAGGCAAAGCCGTCATTGATGTTGTGGCCGGCTTCGTACATGGAGTCGCCGAGGAGACGGTAGTTGCCCTTGATGGTGCCTGCAGGGGCGTCCGCGGCATAGGAGCCGGAAGCGCCGACCGGCAGCGAGCCGCCGGCGGTACCGTCTTGGACCTGGCCATGGGCGTCGTGGCAGCTCGTGCAGCCAAGCAGGCTGGCGTCATAGGTTCCGCCGGGAGCTGTTGCCAGGGTGCCGTCCGCGTTCAGGCCGAAGTCAGTAGCCACGATGTTGTGGCCGGCATTGTCACCGGCATACGGGGTGGTTCCGGTACGGCCGCCCATATATTCGTTGGACAGCCAGCCGAAGTCGCCGCCGCCGTTCAGGTTGGAGCCGTCGGTGCTGTTGATGTGGTAGCCGCCCGCGCCGGTATG
>JALHJD010000057.1 GCA_022837185.1 Desulfobacteraceae bacterium | reverse complement strand
GGTCCCGCCGCCGCCGACTTCCTGGCGCAGACCCATTTTCCCCAGCCGCTGCGGGTCGGTCTCCAGGTTGTCCATGGTCGCCAGCCGCCAGGCGTTGGGGATGCGCTGGATGCTGCAGACGATGAGGTTGAGGCTGAACAGGCCCAGCAAGGCGATGAACCACCAGGCATTGTACATGTCGGGAATGGACAGGGTCTGCATCAGCCTGGCCAGGTTGGGGCCGTAGAGCTGGACGTAGAGCCCCGGCGCTTCGTTCTGGGGCACGATGGTGCCGATGATCGATGTGACGGCCAGGGTGAAGAGCAGGAACAGCGCCAGCTTCACCGAGGCCAGAAATGTCATGGCTTCATGTATGTATTTTTTCATAATTTCTACCTCTGCTGCGTGGCGGACTGTTGGAGTTCATCGACGATTTGCTGAAGAGAGCGGCCGTCGGAGACGCGCGCCAGCGGATTGATCCCCAGCAGGTCCTGCCACGCGGAAAGCGCTTCGGCCGGGCTATTCAGATCGTAGAGCAGGACGATGCCGGTATTGAACCGCGACTGCTCGTGCCGGGGATCGATGGCCGCGGCTTCCCGGAACAGTTCCACGGCCTTTTCAGGCTGGCCGATGCTCCTGTACATGACGCCCAGATCGGTCATCACATGCGGATCGCCGGGGGCAAGCTCCAGGGACCGGGTATAGGCGTCGATGGCTTTCTGGTACTGCTCGGTGTCAAAATAGTGATTGCCCAGTCGAGTCCATGCCGTGGGATTGTCCGGGTTGGCGGCCACCTCGCGTTCGAGGGCGGCGTGCTGGCCGGCCGGGTTGGCGGCCGTGCCGGTCTGGGGCGCATACGCATTGGCATCGACGGGGCCGCGATCGCTGAAGACGATCCCGGCCAGAAACCCGATCAGCAGGGAAACGACAATGCTGATACAGAGTTTTTGTCTTGTTATCGTATTGTTCGGATTCATTATTTTCTCCGTTTGATACTGTTGGCAACTATGCGGTTCGCAAAGTCCGGGCCTGTTTCTCTCTCGGGAGACAGGGGGGCGGCGCTCAGCGGCTGCTGCTGTCGTTCCGGGCGTCCGGTGATGGAGAACGCCGGGAGGACTGTATCAAATCAGGAGAACGGTTGTGCGCAGGGCGCGCAGGGCAGGGTTGTGAAGGGTGTTCTGTAAAGACGCGTACCGGGCGGCATGAACCGGGGGCGCCGACGCGGTGATATCCGTTGCCGGCCAGGAAGGCAGGGAAACGGGGGTTGCCTTGAACTGCTGGTCGTCCGGTTGCCGGATCGAGTTGGCCGATGCCAGGATAATTTCTGTGCAGGCCGAGGCGCCGGGATGCAGAGACCGGGCCTCGGCGTGGCCCGGGGAGTGGGATGTCTCGCCGGCGGAGTCATGGCAGGCCATCATCCGCAGCGGATTGCGCTTGACGTAATGGGTCTGCGAGTCGCTGACGCAGAGAACGGTCTCACTGGCCTGGGTCCAGGAAAAAACAAATATGAGCAGCAGCGGGATCAGGAGGAAAGGCTGTGCCTTCGTGCGCTTCATGGGATTATGTATCAGGACGTGTCGAACCTGCGCCGGCCGGGATCGTTACCGGCCGAGGGTCGGCCTGTATATCCCCGATTCATAGATTTTACAGATGTCCCGGGCAACCTTGCCGGAAATTCCGAGATGGGTCAGGCGACAGTATACGTGCAATGGGTTCAACAGGTGCCGTAATCTGTCCAGAACCGAAATGTGCTGTGCGATGTTCATATTGATGCGCCCGGTCAGGGGTTCGATTTCAAGGTACAGTGCTTTACGGGGAGTTATGCAATTTCCAGGCCGATATTCGGACAATTGCTCATTAACAATGATTCCGGGCAATTACGAAAAAGCAGCGATTGTCCCGGGTATTCGGCCGGGCCTGGGGTTGGGGATATGCCCAGATGAAGGATAGGGAAATGACCACAATGTGCCCCTCGGGTCCGGTCCGCCCGGACGGTTGGCGCCGCTGCCGGGCGGGTTTTGGAGAGGAGGGGATCCGTTCTTATCTGCCGGCGCCGGTTACATGCAGGATTTCCGGCAGCATGCGGGCAACGCATTTTTTCCCTTCGGCAATGGCTTCGTCGGCCCGGTAAAATTCCAAAAGACCTATCCGGGCCAGTTTGGGGGCAAGCAGAATATCGGGCGGGTCCCCTGCCATGCGGCTGCGGGTGATCCGGTCCTGGATGATGTTCACCGATCCGGCGATGGCATCGAACAGGCTCGGGGGCTTGTCGTTCTCCCGCTGGGAGGAAAAAAAGGTATCGGTGTATTCCCTGACCATGCCGGTGATCTTTCCCTTTATTCCCTCCGCCCGGTCCGGCGGCCTGGCTGCCCGGGCGAAATGCCGGCCGACGATGTCGCCGTGCAGGTTGACGGCAATGACGATGTCGGCGCCCAGGGCGCGGCAGACGGAAACCGGGACCGGGTTGACAAGGCCGCCGTCAACCAGCCAGCGGTCATCGTTCTTGATGGCGGGGAACAGGCCGGGGACGGAAATGGAGGCCCACACCGCATCGAGGATCGGTCCGCCGGTAAACCAGATTTCCCGTCCGGACTCCAGATCGGTGGACACGGCGGCAAACCGCTTGTCCAGGTCCTCGATGCGCAGATGGTCGCCGGCGACATACCTGTTGAGAAACAGGCGCAGCCGCTCCGTATCGACAAACCCGTTCAGGGAGGAATTGATTTCAAAAAACCTGATGGTTTCGAACCGGGTCAGGGAGCGGACCCACGCCTCCAGCTTCGGCAGGTTGCCGGCGGCATGGGACGCGCCGACCAG
Source organism: Desulfobacteraceae bacterium (assembly GCA_022837185.1). Classification (GTDB taxonomy): domain Bacteria; phylum Desulfobacterota; class Desulfobulbia; order Desulfobulbales; family Desulfobulbaceae; genus UBA10518. Next base: position 10,608 of record JALHJD010000057.1, on the reverse strand, counting down.
GGACCCGATTGACGTGCCGCAGAGTATGTCGGGCTCTATTCCCTGTTCGGACAGGGCATTTACAATGCCTATATGGGCCCATCCCCGGGAAGAGCCGCTGCCCAGGGCAAGGCCGATGATTGGTTTGCCTTTCTGCTTCATTGCCTGCCCGAACCGGGCTCTTTTCCTGTTTCGTCCGGGCAGCCTGACCTGCTGCGGGACCGGGACGCCCGTGTTTTCCGCTCCCGGGGCACATGATAGCGGATCCTCGATTTCCGGGCGAGGCGGTCGACGTCCAGGCCGAGGTCTTTGGCCGGCGAGACGATATGGAGATCATACTTGAGCAGACGCCTGCCCGGATTGGTGGGGGCGTAAACCCGCAGGACGCCGACGATGTCCAGGCCGTTGTAGCTGGCAAAGATGTCATCCGGGCAGATATGCTGTTTCTTGCGCTGCGCTTCGGCGAGCAGGGTTTTGGATACCTCCTCCAGGGTGAAGCTGGCGAATTCGCCGAACCGGCCGATGCCCAGTATCCTTGTCAGGCCCGTGTAGGCGGCCTCCTTGTACCGGGTGTCATGGCAGACGACTATATACGGGGGGAAAAGTACGGCACCGCTTTTCGAGACCGCCGGTTCCCGGGCCCGGTCGAGGGTGGCGGAAAATTTCCGGGACTGGCTGCCGGTGAAATTCAGCTCGGTTTTACAGTAGGCAAAATACATGGGCGAGTCTATCAGGGCAACGGCGACGCAGGTGCTGATCCTGGTTCTGGCGCCGTAAGGGGGCTTCATGTACACCGGACAATGGCTGCGGATAATATCGTCGGAACTTATTTCCAGGGGTATGCCTTTGCCGATGGTCTTAATTCTCCTGAAGGCGGCCTTTTTATAGGTGTATATTTTTCTGGCGGCCCTGGAGAAAAACCCGCTGTCCAGGTTGATGCCGGAGACCATGCCGTCGGCATAGAGCAGGGTGGCGTTGTCAAACCGCATGGCCTCTCTGATTTTCTTCCTGAAGGCATCGGCCTCTATGTTGCCGTACCGATCATAACGGATGGATTTTTCATCCACATCCTGATAGATGAGGCCGCCGGGAATAAAAATTGCTCCCTTATTGTCATATCTGCCGGTGGCGCCCTCCTCGGATGGGTCGGGCAGGAATCCCGCCCTCCGGTAGCCAAGCATCTTCCACAGGGTATCGACCCTGATCGCTATGATTTCCCTGATCAGTTCATTGCCGAGGATCGTTTTCCTGGGAATCATCGGCTGCTCCGGGATTCCATGCTCCGCGCCTGCGAAGGGCTGACCGCCGGTTCGTCGCCGTCCTGCCGGTTCGCCCGGTGAAAAGCCGGTTTGATGTCGATGACCGGTGTGCCGTCAAGCACTTCGAGGGGCTCCACCCTGATCCTGGCGGTGCCTTCCACGGCCATGACCCTGACCGGGTGCAGGCCCACCGGGTTCGGGCGGCTGGGAGAGCGGGTGGCGAAAACGCCGCGCAGGGGATTGTCGGGATTCCCGCGGGGATGTACTTTCAGGACATCCCTGGCTGCCAGGTGGAGCCAGGTCAGGACAAGTATTTCACTGCCGGGCCCGATTCCCTCCAGGGCCCCGGCGTACTCCGGATATATCTCCAGCCAGGCGTCGGGCGCGCCCTCGCGGCCCTGCCGCGGACACTCCTCCCGCCGCTTGAGGGTCGAACTGACGACACCCACGGGCCGGACCCGGAAATACGCTGGGTCAGGGATTTTAATCATGTTGCTTCCCTCCCGGTGAAGAGCGGCAATCATCCGCGCGGCGGGTTCAGCGGCATCCTGACCCGCGAAACGGAGGACGGCCGCGGCAAGCCCCTGGCGGTTACTGATCCGGGGCGGGGCGATTTGGCCTGGACGGTTCGGGACTCCCTGTCTTATACCATTATTTTTGCCGATTGAAAACACGGGACAAAATCCGGCACCCGCCCGCGGCCGAAGAATGGACGATGCCATGCTGACAGGCGGGGAAACAGTTCTTATAGTTCGCCAAGGGACAGGAAAACGGCCGCGGCCGGAACCGAAAGGGAGCGCATCCATGACGCCGTCGAAAGGCAGCAAACTGCTGCTGCTGGGAACGATACTTGCCTATGGATTGATCGGCATTGAAATCATCATCATGATTTCCCCGTTCGCGCTCTATTTCTATTCGGTCTACGCCCCGATCCTCAATTTCCTGGGGTCCTCGCCCCTCACCAGCTGGACGACGGAGTTTTTTCTGCCCCACATGGTGTTCATGCAGGACCCGTTTATCCTTGCCCTGTCCTATCTGCAGGTACTGCTCGTCCTGGGCCTGGTCCTCTTTTTCACCGCCGCGGTGCCCCTGTACTGGGGAAGGTTTACCGGCAAGGGGGTCGTGACCTTCAGTTTTTACTCCAAAATCAGGCATCCCCAGTACCTGTTCCTGGCGATTTCAGGTTTCGGTCTCCTGCTGTACTGGCCCCGTTTCATTATCCTGATTTTTTTCGTCACCATGCTGTACGTCTACTATCTCCTGGCCAGGAATGAGGAATGGCGGATGAAAAGCGAGGCGCCGGGCGTCTATGAGCAGTACATGGAAAGGATTCCCATGTTTCTGCCCGGTGAACCGGGAGGCAGACTCTTTCGCCTTTTTTTCGGCTGGATCAGACCGAAATGGGCCGGGATCCTGGTCAGCTATATGGTGGTGCTGTTCCTGTCCATTGCCGTTGCCATGAGCATCCGGAACTATGCCGTTCATCAGCTCCCGGCTGTCAGGCTGGACAGTATAACCCTGGTTCCGGTGTTCGATCGCCCCGGGGAGGAAGTTTCCCTTCTGTACGATGAACTGCTGGCGGACGACCGGGTCCGGGACTTCCTGGCCGAAAACCCGGATGTCAACCTTGCCTATATCATGCCCGGTGATTTTTTCCTGGCCGCACTGGTGACGGATCATGACCGCTATTTCCCCGACCATGTCATCGAGCGGTTTCCCGAGGTGCTGGAATGGCACCAGCATAAATTCAAGGGTGGACTGGGCAAATTTTTCAGGATATTTTATAATTTCATCGGAACGCTCGGCGGGGTCGGAACGGATTACGACATCGAACGGTTTATTTTTGTGTCCGTGGTGGACAACGGCGGCCTGCCGGTCCCGGGAGACCGGCTGTTTGGCCTGGGGACGAGGCGGATACCCAGGCTGCTCGTCGACTACGACACCTTTGCCGAGGAGGTGGTCGGGCTGGCCCGGACCTCAGGTCAGCACAAATGGGGCACGGTTCCCATGCCGACCTTTTGACCAACCCGGAAATTCTTGCGAGGAGGGAGCCATGATCAATTGTGTCGGGTTATGCCTGTTTCTGCTGCTGACGGCCGGTTTGGCCGTCCCGGCTGCGGGCGGGACGGAGTTTGAACGGGACATCCTGCCGGCCTCCGGGGGGGAGGTCGCGGTGACCTTCATCGGCCACGGCAGCCTGATGCTGGAGTATCAGGGCAAGGTCATCCACATCGATCCGTACAGCCGGGTCGCCGATTATGCGCTGCTGCCCAAGGCGGACATTATCCTGCTGACCCATCACCATCAGGACCACCTGGATGAGACAGCCCTGAACCTGGTCAGGACGCCGGCAACGAAAGTCGTGCTGACGGAAAAATGCGCGGAAAAAGTTGCCGGCAGGCTTGTCATGGGCAACGGGGACCAACAGACCGTCCAGGACATTTCCATCGCCGCCATTCCCGCCTATAATATCGTCCACCGGCGCGCCGGCGGGGAACTTTTCCACCCCAGGGGGGAAGGCAACGGGTATGTTCTCTCCCTTGGGGGCATCAGGATCTACCTTGCCGGAGATACCGAAAATACGCCGGAAATGAAGGCGCTGCGGGACATTGACTACGCCTTTCTGCCCATGAACCTGCCGTACACCATGACCCCGGAGATGGTGGCCGATGCGGCCCTGGCCTTCCGGCCCGGCGTCCTGTATCCGTATCATTACGGTGAAACGGACCCCAACGAGTTGGCCGCTCTGCTGAAGGACGCGAAGGATATCGAGGTCCGGATCCGCTCCATGAGGTAGACCGGTCGTGGCGCGGAGAAGAGACCGGGGCGGCCGGCGGGCATCGGCCTTTCTGTTTCTCGGCCTGACCGTTGTCCTGCTCCTGCACGGCTGCGCCACCCGTACCGGGTATCGGCCGGACGAGCGATGGATTGGATACACGGAAAGCGGGAAGGCGTCCTATTATGCGATGAAGTTTCAGTTCCGCACCACAGCCAGCGGCGAGCGCTTCAATAATTTTGCCCTCACGGCGGCGCACCGGAACCTGCCGTTCGGCTCCAGGGTGCTGGTCACCAACAGGCGCAACGGCAGGCAGGTGGTGGTGCGGATCAACGACCGGGGACCGCACGTCAAAGGGCGGATAATAGATCTGACCAGGTCGGCTTTCGCTAAAATCGCCGATGTCGACAGGGGCGTGGCGGAAGTTGACATCAGGGTCATCCGGTGAAAAAGGAAAGTTCGGTGGCGGCAGGGATCGAGCCTCCACCAAAGAGGAATCATTTCATGGGAGCAGGATCATCATGCTGACGCTGTTGGCAATCTACCTGGCCGTGGGGGCCGTGGGCGGCATCCTGGCCGGACTGCTGGGGATAGGCGGGGGGCTGGTGATCGTGCCCATGCTGGTGTTCTGTTTCCCCCTGCTTGACATCCCGCCGGCCCACATCATGCACATCGCCCTCGGCACCTCCCTGGCCAGCATCATATTTACCTCCGTCTCCAGCTTCATGGCCCATCACCGGCGTGGGGCCGTAAATTGGCGTATCGTGGTCCGCATTACTCCCGGCATCATCGCCGGCACCTTCCTTGGGGCCTATATCGCTTCGCAGATGTCGACCGGGGTACTGAAAGGTTTTTTCGGCCTGTTTCTCTATTTTGTCGCCCTGCAGTTCTTCCTGGACAGGAAGCCCAAACCGGGGCGGGAACTGCCCCGGACGGCGGGCATGTTCGCAGCGGGAGGAGGCATCGGCGTTGTGTCAAGTTTGATGGGGATCGGCGGAGGGACTCTGTCCGTCCCTTTTCTGACCTGGTGCAATATTTCGGTGCGCAACGCCATCGGGACCTCGGCGGCCATCGGACTGCCCATTGCGGTGGCGGGAACCCTGGGCTATATCAGCACCGGCTTCGGCATCCGGGATCTGCCTTCCTATTCCCTGGGCTATGTCTATCTGCCCGCCCTGTCCGGAATTGTCGCGGCCAGCATGCTGACCGCGCCGGCGGGGGCTCGGCTGGCGCACTGGCTGCCGGTCAGGAAGCTCCAGCGAGTGTTCGCGGTCCTGCTCCTGGTGGTCGGGACCCGGATGATTGCCGCCCTGTTCTGATGCCGGGAGAGAATGGCCGGGACGTTTTCGAAGAACCTGTGCAATAAAGGGAGGAAGATCATGGCAAAAATAGCGGTTATCATTGCCGACCTGTTCGAGGATTCGGAATACACGGAACCGGTCGCGGCCTTTCGCAAGGCGGGTCATGAAATTGTCAATGTGGGCCTGCGGGCCGGCCAGGTGGTCAGGGGGAAAAAAGAGGGAACCGAAATCGCGGTGGGTGCGACGCCCCGGCAGCACCCGGTCGGCTTCTATGACGCCCTGCTCATTCCGGGAGGCTATTCCCCCGACAAGCTCAGGGTGGACGATGATGCCGTTGATTTTGTGCGGGAGTTCATGGACAAGGACAAGCCGGTTTTCACCATCTGCCACGGGCCCCAGATCATCATCACCGCTAAGGCCCTGGAGGGGCGGACCCTCACCGGCTGGAAATCCATCGTCCAGGACATCATCTATGCCGGCGGCACCTTTGTTGACCGGGAGGTGGTCGTTGACGGCAACCTTGTTTCAAGCCGCAGCCCCCGGGATCTGCCCGCATTTATCGAGGCATGCCTGGCGAAGCTGTCCTGACGCGGCCCGGACGAGGAACGCCGTGGCCGGGGCCGGTCCTCCGGCAGAGTGAGGGAAAGCAGTCGGTGATCAGGCTGGGAGTCAGTGGATCCTCGCCATATCGATGGCATACTTTCTTATCTTGTTGTTGAGGGTTGTTCTGGTAATGCCCAGAATCCTGGCGGCCTCGCTCTTGTTTCCCCCGGTTTCCCTCAGGGTCTGGACGATGGCGGCCTTTTCAACCTCTTCCAGGGGCAGCCCCGCCATGCCGGCGGCGGGGATTTCCCCGCCGGCCTCGTTGTCGTGAGCAGCCACGGCGGGAGGCAGTTCCCGCTCGGCGACGTAATCACCCAGGGACATGATCACGGCCCGCTCCACCGCGTTTTCCAGTTCGCGGACGTTCCCCGGCCACGCATAGCGGACGAGCAGGTCCATGGCCCCGGGAGTGAAGCCCTTGAGGGTTTTCCTGTTCCGGTCGGCAAAGCGGTGCAGAAAGTGCTGGGCCAGGAGCGGGATGTCTTCCTGCCGTTCCCGCAGGGACGGGACACGGAGATTGATGACGTTGAGGCGGTAATAGAGATCCTCGCGGAACCTCCCTGTGCGGACATCCTCCAGCAGTTCCCTGTTGGTGGCGGCGATTATGCGGACATCGACCTTGATCGGCGCATCGCTGCCGACACGCTGGATCTCCCGCTCCTGGATGGCCCGCAGCAGTTTTGCTTGCATGTGCAGGGGGATTTCGCCCACTTCGTCGAGAAAGATTGAACCCTTTCGGGCCTGCATGAAGAGGCCGTCCCGCTTCCTGTCCGCCCCGGTGAACGCCCCTTTTTCGTGGCCGAACAGTTCGGCTTCCAGGAGGGTGTCGGTCAGGGCCGCACAGTTCACCGTGACGAGCCGGCCCTCCCGGCGCGGGCTGTTGGCGTGGATCGCCCGGGCGATGAGTTCCTTGCCGGTGCCGCTCTCGCCGGTAATCAGAACGGTGGCCTCAGTGGAGGACACGGTCCTGACCTGGGAAATGAGATGGGCCATGGCCTTGCTGGTCCCGATAATCGAACCGAGGACCGCATCCGAGGAGACCTGCTGTTTGAGCGCCCTGACCTCGCCCGCCAGGGCCATGTGCTCGAGGGCCCGTTCCAGGGTAAAGCGCAGTTCATCGAAATTGAGCGGTTTGACGAGATAGTCATAGGCGCCGAGCTTCATTGCCTCCACCGCCGTATCCACGGAGGAGTAGGCGGTCATGATGATGACCGGGATGGCCGGGTTGTACTCCTTGATGCGGTGCAGGGCTTCAATGCCCCCGATGTTGGCCATGCGGACATCCATGAGGATCCCGTCAAAGGGATGTTCATGGACCGCGGCAATGGCGTCGGCGCCGTCGGCAGCCCCGGTCACCTCGTATCCCCAGCCGGAAAGCATGGTCCGCAGCATCGACAGGTGCCCCTTGTCATCGTCGACCACCAGAATTGAACCCTTCATTCCTTCTGCTCCTTGTCTGTTGCGGCCCGGCCCCGGGGCGTCTGCGCGGGGGCTCCTTCCCGTTCCGGGGCCGGCTTCCTGCAGGGGAGATGGATGGTGAACAGTGCACCCCGGGCATCGCTTCTGACCTCGACGGTGCCGTCATGGGCTTCCACTATTTTCCGCACCACGGCAAGCCCCAGGCCGGTGCCGGTGGTCTTGGTCGTGTAATAGGGGTCGAATATCTTGTCGCCCGCCTCCACGGGGATGCCGGTGCCGGTGTCGGCCACGGCGATCAGGACCCCGGTGTCCGTTTGGCTGGCGGTTATCTGCAGCTCTCCCCCGGCGGGCATGGCCTGGATGCCGTTGATGTACAGATTGATCAGCACCTGGGTAATGCGGTCGGGATCGAGGGAGCAGGGGCCGATGTCCGGGTCGATCGCGGTGGTTATCCGCACCCCGGCGGCCTCGGCCTCCTGCCGCACAAGGCGAAGGGATGAGGCGAGCAGAAAGGAGAGATCGGTCGGCGTGGGCTTGATGTCCGAGGGCCGGGCCAGCTCCAGCAGCTCCGAAATGACCCTGTTCAGCCGGTCCACCTCCGCGCTCATCACCTCGGCGGCCTTTTTCTTTTCACTGTCATCCGCAAAGAGGCTGCCGAAATAGACTGCGTACCCCTTGATTGAACTGAGGGGGTTGCGGACCTCATGGGCGATGCCGGCAGCCAGGTTGCCGATGGCCGCCATTTTTTCCTGTTTTTGCACCGTTGCCTGGAGGCGCCTGATCTGGGTCAGATCGCGGAGAATAAACATGGTGCCCAGGAAATCACCGTCCTCGGAAACAATATCGGTCACGCTGACCACGGTTATGCGCTCCCCGTCCGGGCTGCCGGCCAGGATCACCTCCTTTTCCACCACGCTGCCTGCACCCGAAGCCGCCGGTGTCAGTTCGTTCAACTGCGGCGGGAGGATGTCCGCGGTGGCGGCATTGGCAGCCTCCCGCGGGTCGAGGGCCAGCATATCGAGGGCGATGGGGTTGATGAAGGTGATCCGCCGGCCCGGGTCGGTGACGATGATTCCCTCGGGCAGGCTCGCCACCATTTCGGCGGCAAAGGCGCGGGTGTCCTGCAGGAGCTTCCTCGACCGGTTGTAGCTTTGCGCCCAGAATAGTGAAACAACCCCGGAAATACCCAGCAGGACAATGACGGCCGAGGTGATGAGGGTCATCCGAAAATCCTCTTCCATTGCCTCCACGTATGGAGTGACGTCCATTCCCACGAAAATGGCCGGACGCTGTTCCGGGTCGAGAATGCGGTCCCGGGGCAGTCCTTCCATCCAGCCGGGCTCGTGGGGGGGGACCGCCCCGGTTTGTTCCATCATGTTCCTCCTCATGCCCCGCATGCGCTGGGGACCGTGCCGGGGCGACAGGACAGGGAGAAATTTTTTGTACACTTCAAAGGCGAGGAGCCGGTCATCGTCGCCGCGCAGAATGCGCCAGGCTGATTCGTCGGTGGCGGCAAGGGCTTCAATGATGGACGGGTCGACGAATTGTTCTCCTTTCCTGTCCGGCTCGCTGTGGGCCAGAATTGTCCCGGAGTTGTCCACCAGGGCGATATAGAGAATGTCCTGCTGGGAGGCGGTCTCGGACAAAAGGGTCTGCAGCCGCGATTCGCTGCCGAATAAACCCATCATGCCGGTCCGGGTCCCGGCCTCGAATGATTTGATCAGGGCCGAGCCTTTTTCGCTGAGCATCTGCTGCATTCCCTGTTTCTGCCGGTTGTAGTTGATCGCCGCCAGGATGGTGACCGTGACCACGAGGATGCAGCTCATGCCGATCACAATCCAGGAGGAGATGATGCCGTGCTGGGTGGTTTTTTTCTTCATGTCCGTTTGTCTCCGTGGAGGAGATGGGGTGTTGTCTAATTTTTATACACATAAGGATCGAATATGTCCAATTTATAATCAGCAAATACCGTGCCGGCAAGGTTGGCGCAAGTGGGAAGCCCGGTGGCACGCCTGATAAGATTGGTGATTCCGAATAGATAGGTAGGATTAATCGATTCTGGCACACTCCTTGTAATGTACACAGCAACAACATTCCTAACAATTTACTATGGAGGTGTATCGTATGAAAAAGGGTATTCTTGCTCTGACAATGGTTTTGTCCCTGGGCCTGGCGCTTTCGGCGGTCAGCGCCCATGCCTGGAACGGACCCGGCGGCGGCTGGTACGGACCGCGCGCCGGCGGCTACGGCACCAATGTTGACAATGCCGAGTACAAGAAGTTCATGGACGAAACAGCTGCCATCCGCAAGGCGATGGCGGCGGATCGGGCTGAAATGCGCGCCCTGATGGCCGGCCAGAACCCGGACCCGGCCAAGGCCCGGCAAATTGCCGAACGGATGACCGACAATAAGGAGAAGCTGTTCGGGATGGCTCGCGAGGCGAACATCGACGCGCCCTTTGGCTTCGGCGCCGGTCCCAATCCGAATTGCCGGGGGTATGGCCGCGGCTTCGGTCCCAATGAAGACTGTCCGAACTATGGCCGTGGTCCCGGTCGCGGTTACGGACGCTGCCGGTAAACATGTCGGGGATGGATTCCGGGGAGGATGCTCCCCGGAATCATTATTTGTTTATGATCCCCTCCCGTACCCGGGAGGGGTTTTTTCGCGCGGTAAAGGCTTGGCGAAGCGACTCGGTGAAATCGAAACCGGGGTCGCCGTCGAAATCGCAAACCCGGACATTTTTGGGAGTCTGCCAACCTGACAACCGGAGGACAAGTTATGTGGCATTGTAATTGGGGATATCCCTTCGGGCACGGCTGGTTCGCGGGGCATGGTCTGCTCGGCGCGTTCGTCGGCCTCCTGCTGTTGCTGCTCCTCATCTCCCTCTGCTCGGCGCGTTCGTCGGCCTCCTGCTGTTGCTGCTCCTCATCTCCCTCGCCGTCACCGTAATCCGTTCAGTGATCTCGAAAGCAGGCGGAGACAGGGACAGACAGGACTCCCTGGAGATCCTGCGGGTGAAACTCGCCCGCGGCGAGATATCGGCAGAGGAATATCAGCGCATCCGCGGAATACTCCGCGGCTGATCCCGCCCCGCGGTCAGGATGCGATCCCGGCCCCGATGGTTGGGAATTTCGTCAACCCCCCGCAGGAAATATCCCATCGAAACCGAAGTTATCATGAGCTTCTCAGGCTGGAGGCTTTTAGCCTGACAGCTTCTTCAAACCGGCAAGCCGGATGGCTTCAAGCTCCACACTGCCGACTGCCGACTGCC